>NZ_JBNARB010000016.1:0-58662 GCF_049723235.1 Thermovenabulum sp.
CGGATGCCCTAAAATCGCTATTTCATCTGTCTCTCTGGTCATCGCAATTTACTCTAAAAGTCGAATGCCAATTTATATATCAAAAATTCTTTTCAGTTCTTTTGCCTGGCGGCGGCTTACCGGAACTTCATCCTTTTCGTAACCCTGTATTGATAAAATGTAAGTTCCACCAAACCAGGGGATTATTTCCTTAACCTTTTCTAAGTTCACGAGATAGCTTTTATGAGCCCTGAAAAAATTCGGGCTGTTTATTTTTTCTTCCAGTTCCGTCAGGGTATAAGCAGAATAAAATTCTCCGTATATTGTTTTAACTTTACTTCCCTTTTCCTCGGCCTCACAGTAACAGATTTCCTCGGGATATATTAGATGAATTCTGTTATTTTTCCAGAAAGATAGTTTCTTGCAGCAGGGTTTTTCAAGGCTCCTCAAGTATTCCGCCACCTTTAAAATTTCATCCTTCTCTTTCCTGTTTCGAAAAATTTCTATTAGTTTGTTCACAGTTTTTTCAATTCTGCTGGCGGAAAAGGGTTTTAAAATATAATCCACCGCATTTACTTCAAAGGCTTTTACAGCGAATTCGTCGTAAGCGGTAGCAAATATTATCAACGGCGATTTTTCTTTTTGAAGAATGTTTCGGGCTACTTCAAAACCGTCCATATCCCACAGTTTAATATCGAGAAAAACCACGTCGGGCTTTTTTTCATCCACCTTTTCAATGGCTTCCTGACCCGAAAAAGCCTCATCTATTATTTTTATTTCCGGATAAGCTTCCAGAAGATATCTCAGTTCATCCCGGGCTGGCGGTTCATCATCTACCAGCAGCGCGGTAATTTCCATAAGCCTCCCTCCAGGTCCTTTCGGTAGAAGGAATAAAGAACTTCACTTCAGTGCCCTTCATTAACTTCGTATTTATTCTTAAACGGCTTTCGGATCCATAAAGATTTTCCAGCCTGGCATTTACATTATATAATCCTATTTTCTCACCGCACTCCTTCTTATTCAGGAGATTTTCAACTCCATTTTCATCCATTCCAAGACCATTATCGGCAACAGTTATCTCTATTCCGCCTGTAACTTTTTTTGCTTTTATTAATACAACCCCGCCTTCCTTTTTCGGCAGCAAACCGTGTTTTACAGCATTTTCTACCAGGGGCTGCAAAATCAGCGGGGGTACCATTACATTGGTATCCGGTTCAATTTCGTAAACTACTTTTAATCTGTCGCCAAACCTTGCTTGTTCGATGGCAAGATAAGCCCTCACGTGTTCAAGTTCCTGTTCTAAAGGCACCATATCCTTAACGGAGCTAAGGTTTTTTCTCAAGAATTCACCCAGGTAAATAAGAAGTGACCGTGCTTTTTCGGGGTTGCTGCGGCAGATGGAAACAATTGTATTTAGCGCGTTAAAGAGAAAATGGGGATTAATTTGAAACTGCAAAGCTTTTAACTCCGCTTTAGCAAGAAGCTTTGCCTGATATTCCATCTTTGAAAGCTCCAGCTGGGTGGAAAAAAGCTGGGCAAGCCCTTTAGCCAACCGAACATCGATATCGGTAATGCTGTTTTCCCTTACTTTATAAAGTTTAAGGCAGCCTATAACCTGGTCCTTTTCCTTCAAGGGCACGATTACCGCCGACCTTAACGGGCATTCGTTAATCCTGCATTCGATTTCTTCCTTATTTGAAGCTATCTGGCATTCGCCTGTTTCTAAAGCTTTTTGCGTAAGTTTTGTCAATACATTAATCTTGCTCTTATGGTGATCCTCTCCCGCCCCTATGTGTGCAAGTATCTGTTTATTATCGGTAATCGCCACCGCATCGTAATTTACTTTTTCGTAAATTATCTTTGCCGCTTTGTAAGCGGAAAATTCATTTAAACCCTGCCTTAAATAGGGGAGTGTTTCCGAAGCGATTTCCAGTGCAATTTGCGCTTGATAGGCTCCTACCCTTTCCTGCTCGCCAAAGATGCTTTCTATTATCGATATAAAAAGCGCAATTCCTGCGGAGTTTACCGAAGTCATGGGGAACCATATCACCTTTACCAGATTCAGAGCAGCAGAAAAAGGTTTTGCAACGATCAATATAATAACCATCTGTAATAGCTCCAAAGCGATACCAATTAACAAAGCACTTTTCCAGCTTACCTTCCCATGATTTAATTTTTTATGCAAAAGACCGGCTATCGTTCCTTCGGTAAAAGTAGAAAGACCGCAGGCCAGCGCGGTAAACCCTCCAATATCTATGGCCCACCTGTGAAATCCCGCGATGAATCCCGATAAAACACCAACAAAGGGCCCTCCTAAAAGTCCTCCTATTATGACACCTACCGCCCGGGAATTGGCAATAGCTCCATATACAGGAATACCCATATAAGTCCCGAGTATCCCGAAAGCTCCAAAAATAGCTGAAAGCAGTAATTTATCCTTAATTGAAACATGCTGCTTTAATATTAAATTTTTAAAAGCTCTGTTTTTTGAAAGAAGTAGAGCAATAATTATAAATATCCCCAGTCTATTAATAAGTCCTTTAAGGATTAAATAAGCCATTAAAGCTTACCCCCAAAAATATTCTCTCCATCAATAATCTTTATAATATAAATATACCATATTTATGAGATTTTTAATTAATTTTTTGATTTTCCATTTTTCTCTGTTTTTAAGACCTTTTCCAGGTTTTTTCCCCAACGGCTGACAATTACCTTTTCGTTTTTTAGATCCACTGCGGCTATATTTATTCTGCTCCATCCCTTTAATAAAAAAAGGTAGCTCTTTTCAAAGGAATAACTTTTAATAGATTTTTCTACCTTTTCCTCAAGGCCCTCATCTAATATCGCTATCCCGTTTACAATGGTGCACATATGGTCTTTATCAGGATTTACGTAATTATCGTGAATTTTCTTGAGCAACCCGCTAAAAAGCTGAAAATCCTTTTCTTCAAATCTTTTTTCAAATAACTTTATTGCATAATACTCATTAGTATAATAGGAGTCAATAACATCATTGGGAGTTAAAAAGGTTCTAACATGTTTTGCGTGGTATTTTGCAAAAAGATCAAATTTATTTTCATCAATTAAATAATCTTTTTCTATATCAAAAAATGGTTTTAATTTGTTGTATATTATTTCTAAGTACTCTGCCGGTTCCATCAAGCCTTAATCCTCCCTTCTTTAAAGATAAAGGAGGTGGGTATTCACCCACCCCTTTAATTTTTAATTACATTTTTATATTTGTATTTTTACCCGTTTTTTTATTCGTCAGGGTGTTATAAGTTACAACTATCAGAATAATCGAGAGGACGAAAAGCGCCACCGCTAAAAATACCAACAGGTAATTTTTTGCAATATAGAAGTTCTTCATTAAAAGCAAGGTAGCTGTGAGGGTAACTGCAAACATCCAGATCATAGGCACTAAAGTAAACGTTGGGTTCTTACCGGTTTTTATGAACCATGCGGTCAATGCCAGTAATGCTAAAGCCGCAAGGAGCTGGTTTGAAGAACCGAAAATGGGCCATATCTTCTGATAACCGTAGGTCACTAAAACATAGGAAATAATTACGGTTATAGCGGTAGCTACGTATTTATCCGCAATCCAGCTGGTTTTGCCGGTTTCGGATTCAAAATATTCCTGGAAAATATATCTGGCAAGTCTTGTAGCGGTATCCAAACTGGTAAGAGCAAAGGCTGAGAAAGCCAGGGTTATAAATACCTTGCCAAATTCTTTTGGAACTCCAAAACTGCTCATAAATTCAGAAACACCGTTAGCAAAAATTACTGCAGGCGCTCCTTGAGCTTTTGCCACGTAAGATACAGATATTAGAGAAACAATAGCAAGAAGTCCTTCAATTAACATTGCACCGTAACCTACGAACCGGGTATCTTTTTCGCTGTCAATTTGTTTTGCAGTGGTACCTGAACTTACGAGGGAATGGAAACCGGAAATTGCGCCACAGGCTACGGTAACGAAAAGTATCGGGAAAAGATACTGGGGTCCTGCACTGGTAACAACCGTAAAACCCTTAAAAGCTTGAAGTTGAAGCGTCGGTCTCATTATAATAATCCCCAGAGCACCGCCAATGAGCATAGCGTAAAGTATAAAGGAATTCAGGTAATCCCTGGGCTGAAGCAGTAACCATACGGGTAATACCGATGCAAAGAAAACGTATACAAGAAGGATATACTGCCAGGTTTCCTTACTTAACTGGAGGAAGGGGTATTTGTAGCCTATCCATATGGAAAGGAAGATTACTGCAACACCAATTATTGTTGAAACAGCTAAATTTGCATTTCTCCTGTAAACAAACTCACCAAACAGCATTGCAATAAAAATAAACAAAACCGATGCGGTTCCCGCTGCCGGAGTTGCTGCAAAAGCATCTGCGGTTATGCTCGTAAAAGCACCTACCACCAGAATCAGTGTAAGCCAGGCATAGATGTTAAATAGCTTTTTCCCTGTTTTGCCAATATTGGCTTCAATGATTTCGCCTATGGATTTACCCTTGTGTCTGATGGATGCTAAAAGAGCTCCAAAATCGTGAACTCCACCTACAAATATACTGCCTATCACTATCCACAAATACACCGGCAGCCATCCGAAAATAGCCGCCTGAATAGGTCCCGCAATAGGGCCCGCTCCCGCAATGGAGGCAAAATGATGCCCGAGAAGTACAAATCTATTAGTTGGCACATAGTCTACGCCGTCGTAAAGTTCATGAGCGGGAGTTTTCCTGTCTACAGATATCCCCCACTGTTTTGCCAGGTAGGCACCATAAGTGGCATAGGCCGCAATGAAAAGCACGGCACCCAGAATAAGAAGAACCAATGAATTCATTAGTCCAACCTCCTTTTGAATATTAAGCGGATAAATAAATTAAATTCCTATGCTATTAAATCTTTCCCCTTATCCCCCCCTTATCCAGTTTTTTGCGAAATTTGGGGTAATTTTAATACTAATATAAATATACTAATATTCAGTTTATTTTATTATACCTTCAGGCTTTCTTAGTGTAATCTGCTTTTCCCCGAACGGCAAAAAAATAGCTTCCATCGGCACAAATTACGGAGTAATCGAAAAAGCCATCCCTAATTGAGATGGCTTCTATTATTTCAATTAAAAGGCTGGAAAGGTTATTTAAAAACCTTTCCAGCCTTTTTTAAAGAGCTAAAATTTATTGCCTCTTTTTCAAAAACCTTTTTCAAAAACATTCCCGTGTAGGAGTTTTCATTTTCCGCTATTTCTTCTGGGGTGCCTACCGCTATTACCTGTCCGCCCCTTTCCCCGCCTTCGGGGCCTAAGTCAATTATATAGTCTGCCACTTTTATCACATCCAGGTTGTGCTCGATTACTATAACGGTGCTTCCACCGTCCACCAGCCTCTGAAGGACATCCAACAATTTTATTATATCCGCCGGGTGAAGCCCTGTGGTGGGTTCATCCAGAATATACAGGGTCTTGCCGTTACTTTTTCTGGATAACTCCGTAGCAAGCTTTACCCTCTGGGCTTCTCCTCCGGACAAGGTGGTGGAAGGTTGTCCGAGCTTTATATAGCCCAGGCCCACATCCCGCAAAGTTTCTAATTTCCTCTTAATTTTGGGATGGTTTTCAAAAAACTCTAAGGCCTCATCCACGGTCATATCAAGGACATCAGCAATGTTTTTTCCCTTATACCTTATTTCAAGGGTTTCCCGGTTGTACCTCTTCCCTTTACATACCTCACAGGGGACATAAACATCCGCAAGAAAATGCATTTCAATCTTTATTATGCCGTCCCCTTTGCAGGCCTCGCACCTTCCGCCCTTTACATTGAAGCTGAACCGACCCGGCCTGTAACCCCTCATCCTTGCTTCCACCGTTTGGGCAAAAACTTCTCTTATATCGTTGAAAGCTCCCGTATAGGTAGCCGGGTTCGAACGGGGGGTTCTTCCAATAGGAGATTGGTCCACGTTTATAACTTTTTCGAAAAATTCCACACCCTCGATAGAATCATAAACTCCGGTGTTGGCCCGCACATTGTAAAGCTTTTCCTTTAACGCCTTGTAGAGTATTTCGTTAACAAGGGTGCTCTTTCCCGAACCGGAAACCCCGGTTACGCAGGTAAAAAGTCCCACCGGGAAGGAAACATCAATGCTTTTCAGGTTGTGTTCCCTGCACCCCCTGAGGGTAAGCCATCTTCCATCGGGAATACGCCTTCTTTCCGGTATTTCAATCCTCAATTTCCCTGATAGGTAACGCCCTGTCAGGGATTCCTCGCATTTTTCAATTTCTTCCGGAGGGCCGGCAGCAACAACCCTTCCGCCCTTTTCTCCCGCACCGGGACCGATATCAATAATATAATCGGCAGAGCGCATGGTGTCTTCGTCGTGTTCCACCACTATGACCGTATTGCCAAGATCCCGTAGCCCTTTTAATGTGTTTATAAGTTTTTCGTTATCCCGCTGGTGAAGGCCGATGCTCGGTTCGTCCAAGATATAAAGCACTCCCACCAGCCTTGACCCTATCTGGGTGGCAAGCCTTATTCTCTGGGCCTCTCCTCCCGACAGGGTACCGGAAGCCCTGTCCAATGTAAGGTAGTCCAGGCCCACATCCATCAGGAAATTCAGCCGGTTTTTTATTTCCTTAAGAATCTGGTGGGCAATCACCTTTTCCTTTTCCGTAAGTTGGAGGTTCTCAAAGAACTCCAAAGCATCCCTTACCGAAAGGGCACTTACCTGGGCGATGGATCTACCGTTTATTTTTACCGCCAGGCTTTCGGGTTTTAAACGCGCTCCATTGCAGGCGGGGCATGGCTTCGTGCTCATATACTCCTCTATTTCTTCCCGGGACCATTCCGAATCCGTTTCCTGGTAGCGCCTCTTTAAATTGTTAATAACCCCTTCAAAATAGCTTTTAAAATGGCGGGTACCCGAATATCTCCCTTCAAAGGTGAATTCAATAAGCTCGTCGGAACCGTAAAGGAGTATATTTATCATCTTTTCCTCCATTTTCTCAAGGGGAGTATCTACATCGTACCCGTAATGCTCGAGAACCGCTTGAAGCATCTGAAAATATATCCCGTCAGGGCTGGAATTCCACGGTGCTATGGCACCTTCCGCCACCGATTTTGTTTTATCGGGTATTACCAGGTCCGGGTCAATTTCCATGTTTATACCCAAACCGCTGCAAACGGGGCATGCACCGTAGGGGCTGTTGAAGGAAAACATCCTGGGGGTTATTTCTTCAATGCTTATCCCGCAGTCGGGACAGGCGAAATTCTGGGAAAACAGAATCTCTTCTTTTTCCACCACATCAATTAAGACGAGCCCCTCCGCCTTCGAAAGGGCAACTTCTATCGAATCGGCGAGCCTGGATTCTATACCTTTCTTTACGGTTAGCCGGTCCACAATTATTTCTATATCGTGTTTTTTATTCTTATCAAGTTTAATATCTTCCGAGGTTTCGTATATTACTTTGTCCACCCTTATCCTTACAAATCCTTCCTTTTTAATTTTCTCAAAGAGTTTCTGGTATTCACCCTTCCTGCCCCTGACAACAGGGGCTAAAACCTGTATTTTAGTCCCTTCCGGAAGAGCCATTATGGAGTCCACCATCTGGTCCACCGTCTGCTGGGATATCTCCCTGCCGCATTTCGGGCAGTGAGGCTTGCCGATCCTCGCAAATAAAAGCCTTAAATAATCGTAAATTTCCGTTACCGTCCCCACTGTGGATCTGGGATTTTTACTGGTCGTTTTCTGGTCAATGGAGATCGCAGGAGAAAGCCCCTCGATGTAGTCCACGTCGGGTTTCTCCATCTGGCCCAAAAACTGTCGGGCATAGGCTGAAAGGGACTCCACGTACCTCCTCTGTCCTTCAGCGTAAATGGTGTCAAAAGCAAGGGTGGACTTCCCCGATCCAGAAATACCGGTTATCACCACCAGTTTATCCCTGGGAATTTCCACATCTATATTTTTCAGGTTGTGTTCTCTTGCACCTTTTACTATTATCTTATCTTTGCTCATTTTTATCTAACCTTCCCCAAAGCTTTTTATGCCTTTATATTTTTTACCACACCAAATACCTGTGCATTTATCTCAAATATTATATCCCTTATTTTTGCGGCTTTTTCAAACTCTAAATTTTTGGCCGCATCTTTCATTTCTTTTTCGAGTTTTTCCAATAAAGCCTTAATCTCCTTTTTGGTCATCTTGTTTATATCCTTATCCGGCAGGTATTCCATTTTATCTTCAGCCGCTTTGGTGGCTTCGATAAGTTCCCTTATACCTTTTCTAACCGTTTCGGGTGTAATGCCGTGCTTTTTATTGTATTCCATTTGTATTTTTCGCCTTCGGTTGGTCTCGTTTATGGCTTTTGCCATGGACTCGGTGATGGTGTCCGCGTACATGATTACCTTTCCTTCCGCATTTCTTGCAGCCCTGCCAATGGTCTGAATGAGGGAGGTCTCGGACCTCAAAAAGCCTTCTTTATCCGCATCGAGAATCGCCACAAGGGATACTTCGGGTAGATCCAATCCCTCTCTCAAAAGGTTTACCCCCACCAGGCAATCGAATTTCCCAAGGCGAAGGTCCCTCAATATTTGAAGCCTCTCTAAGGTATTTATTTCCGAATGAAGATATTTTGCTTTAATACCCACATCCTTCAGGTAATCGCAGAGGTCTTCCGCCATCTTTTTTGTGAGGGTTGTTACCAGCACCCTCTGGTCCTTCAATGCCCTCTTTTTTATTTCCCCTATCAAATCGTCAATCTGTCCTTTAATAGGCCTTACTTCCACTTCAGGATCCACAAGCCCGGTAGGCCTTATAATTTGCTCAACTATTTTGCTGGATTTTTCAAGCTCATAAGGGCCGGGAGTGGCGGACATAAAGATAACCTGATTAATCTTTTTTTCAAACTCTTCAAAAGTAAGGGGCCTGTTGTCGAAAGCCGATGGAAGCCTGAACCCGTGTTCAACCAGGGCTTCCTTCCGCGAGCGGTCTCCCGCCCACATGGCTCTAAGCTGCGGTATGGTTACGTGGGATTCATCTATTATAATCAGATAATCTTCGGGAAAATAATCGAGCAATGTGAAGGGCGGTTCCCCGGGTTTTCGCCCGGTAAGGTGCAGTGAATAGTTTTCTATACCCTTGCAGTATCCCGTCTCCAAAAGCATTTCTATATCATAGTTGGTCCTCTGCTTCAATCTTTCTGCCTCTAAGACCTTGCCCTGGCTCAAAAGCTCGTTAACCCTTTCCTCCAGTTCCTTTTGTATGGAAGCAATCGCCATCTCCAAGCGATCCCTCGGAGTAACGTAATGGGAAGCTGGAAATATCGCCACATGAACCCTTTCGCCTATCACTTCTCCCGTAAGCACATCCACTTCGGTGATTCTATCGATGGTATCGCCAAAAAACTCTACCCTTATAGCCCTTTCGGAAAACGAAGCGGGGAAAATTTCCAGCACATCTCCCCTTACCCTGAAGCTCCCTCTTTTAAAATCTATATCATTTCTGACATATTGTATTTCCGTTAACCTTCTTATTACCTCATCCCTGTCCCTTTCCATCCCGGGTCGAAGGGAAACCACCTGGCTTTCATAGTCCACCGGTGAGCCCAGGCTGTAAATACAGGAAACGCTGGCCACTATTACCACATCGCGTCTTTCAAAAAGGGCAGCAGTAGCCGAGTGGCGAAGTTTGTCTATTTCGTCATTTATAGAAGCATCTTTTTCTATATATGTATCCGTTTGAGGAATGTATGCTTCCGGCTGATAGTAATCGTAGTAGCTTACAAAATATTCCACAGCATTTCCCGGGAAAAATTCCTTAAGCTCGCTGCAAAGCTGTCCTGCAAGGGTCTTATTATGGGCAATTACCAGGGTGGGTTTTTGAACCCTTTCTATAAGATGAGCAATTGTAAAGGTTTTCCCCGTTCCGGTCGCTCCGAGCAGTGTTTGAAATTTATAGCCCTTAAAAATCCCATCAGCCAGTTCTTCTATAGCTTTCGGCTGATCACCTTTTGGTACAAAATCCGATACCACTTTAAAACGGCCCATTTTCAGGCCCCCTTTTTTTATCAGTTATTCAAATAGAAAATGTCACTTTAGCATTATAACAAAATTAGATTTTGTTTAAAAGTATTATCGAAACATTGTTCGGTATAATTTTATATTAAAAACCGGCCCTTTGCAATAAGCTTAGGGCCGGTTTAGAATTTGACTTAAGTCATTCTCTTACTTAAATTACTTCTCTTCAGTATTTTTAATTGCGGACCTGAGCATGGTTATTGCGGTGTAAACTATTACGAATACTACAAGCCACTTTAGTAATGTTAAAGGTAAGGATTTTACAATATAAGCTGCTATTAATACGCCGAGAGAACCGAAGATTGTGATAGCTACCGAAGCTTTTCTGTCGTAAGCGCCTTCCTGAACGAATTTAATGGATGCTGCCGGCATCAAGAAAGCGCAGGAACCCATCATTATCGGGAATGCCACCCTGGGGCTCATGCCGAGCGCATAAACCAGTGCCATACAGGGTGCGTAAAGTCCGATTCCTATTGTCATCAAAGCGCCCAGGATAAAGTTCCCTACAACACCGATAATTAATTTTGAACCGGTTAGCCCAATGGCTTCACCGCCAACAGGCATCAACCCAAGAAGACCGGCAACGAATACGAAAGCAACTACCAGTAAAGCGATACCCATACCCAATTGAATTTTCTTTTCGGGAAGTTTTGAAACAATTCCGGCACCCAGAACCGCACCAAGGGTTGCCGCAGCGAGCATGGAAATTAACGTAATGGGCTCTACTTTAATTACAGTCATGAATATGAAGGCTTCGAGTACAACGGGGATGGTCATGCTTACGTTCAAAGTACCGGGGATTAGTCTGTCAGGTACTAATTTGAACAGCTTAAAAAGGGCGGTGGTCGGAGCAAAGCTTCCTATTCCAAGGGTGTCGAAAAAGTTTACGATAAATCCTACTACCGAAAGTGTGGCAAAACTTGCGTTGGAGAAGGTGTGCTTGTTCTTCACCGTATCCTTTACGAAATAGTAGGAAAAACCTAAGGTCAAAAGACCCAGCGCTGATAATACAGCTTGAAGCATATAATTTTTTCCTCCTTCTTATTAATAATTTTTCATGGTTAATTTTTATTTTACGATTTTACAGCAGTCACCGCTGGCAGATGAACCGAGTAAGAATCCGTATTTTACGGGATCTTCGGGATCTATTACCATCTGGTTAAAACCGGTTATAAAGGCATTTCCCGTAATTTCAGGTATGACAGCTTTATAAGGCCCAACAGTTGTCTCTGCCACCAGTTCACCTTTAAAAATAGTTCCTATAATACTTTCATAGTAAAAGGGTTGGTTTAAACTGAGCTTCCCTTTTGCAAAGAGGGTAGCCATTTTTGCACTGGTGCCGGTTCCGCAGGGAGACCTGTCCGCCTGTCCATCCCCAAATATAACCACATTTCTAAGGTGAGCGTTAGGATTATCGGTTTCATCGTAGATTTCCACAAGGTCAATGGTTTTTATGTGTTCCTTTTCCGGATGCTGGACTCTTATCTGTTCATTGGCAGCTTTTTTTATTGCCATCCCTATTTTTATTATTTCATCAACATTTTCCGGTTTTACTTTAATATTCAGCTGTTTCGCATCCACTATTGCAAAGAAACTTCCGCCGAAGGATATATCAGCTTTTATTTTCCCTATTCCTGCTACATCTATTTCCACATCGGATTTGTATAAAAATGCAGGGACGTTTCTTACCGTAACCGATTTGACCACATTGTTTTCCACTTCCGCTCTTGCTTCCACAAGGCCTGCAGGGGTATCCAGTTTTACGTAAGTCACCGGCTCAACGGGTTTTACCATACCCGTCTCGATGGCTACCGTTACCGCACCAATGGAGCCATGGCCGCACATATTGAGATAACCACCGCCGTCCATGAATATTATTCCAAAATCCGCTTCAGGATTCACCGGGCTTGTAATTATTGAACCGAACATATCCCTGTGACCGCGGGGTTCGTGCATTAAAGCCCTTCTTATATGGTCCATATTTTTTTCCAGATATTCCTTTTTCTCGGCCATGGTCTTACCCGGAATGGCCGGAATACCACCTATTACCACGCGGGTTGGCTCTCCCATGGTATGAGAGTCTACTGCATATATCATTTTTTCAAACCTCATTTTTTACCACCTCTTCTTTTCATTTTTTCTTTTAATATTTTCAGGGCTTTAATCATATCCTTTTCTTCGACGGTATTCTGGCACACTATTTCCGTCTCCATCCCTTCCTTTGCCTTATCTAAATCAATTATATCCTCCATATACTCATTTTCAACCACAAGCCCGTTTCCTGCAAAGGTTAAGCCAACCACCGGTATACCCCTTTTGCCCAGTTCTTCAATATGAGCTGCAAAATCCACATGCTGATTTCCAAAACCTTCGGCATAAATAATTACTCCATCCACTCCCAAGGCTTCTGCCAGCATCCCCAATCTTTTTGCTACATAAAACTTTTCTTCATTGTCCTGCGGACTTCCCACCACTGCAACACCTAATAAATCTATTTCCTTATCCCTCCTTGCCACATCTACCATGGGGTCATTGACGTGGTGGAGGGTTGTTTCTTTTGTAGAAGGTCCTACACCCATTTTTACCACTCCTAAGTTACCGAATGTATGCCGCCATCCTTTACCTCGTTGGGAGTAAGAATAATCGGCACATTTCCGAGGTCTATGATGGATTTTCCTCCCCTTACACCGCCCGGCTCGGAAGGCATTATAATTTTTTCATGCATTGCCCCCTGTCCCCCGAGCTCTTTTACTATGAGTACTTTGGGCAAGCCCTTTCTCCTTACATCTTTGTAAACCACGGTATTTGCCGCTTCTTCGGGGGATAATTTCTTCAGCTCCTGTCTTATTCTATCCAGTATAAAATCCGCTACCTGATGCGCTGCCAATGGTCCCCGCCTCTCCATACCGGTACCTTTTTCAATAACCACATTAATCCTAAAAATTATATCTTTAGTTCCGGGTGTGCCGGGCATATTAAAGGCTACCTTATCCTTCAGTACGCCGTGGGAGGAACCGAATTCCGACACCTGTTTTCCTTCTTCGTCAACTCCGGTAAGAAAAACCACCATTCCGTTTAATATATGAGTAATTCCTTCCCCTATTTTTCCCTCTACTTTTGTCATTACCGGGATTATATCCATTATCGTATTTGTGAAAATATTTCTATTTTCGGGATAAATTACATCAAACGTTATTTTTTTCACAAGTTGGCTAATTTTTAAAGCTTCTTCCGTTAATGAAGAATCAATATATAAGGTATTATTGCAGATTTTCGTATTATCTGAAATTTTAATATCTTTTATAAAAAATTCTCTTATTTTGAGCTCCCTTAAGACTTCTTCTCTCGGGAGTACCCTAAGGTTTTCCTTTTTTAACTCTTTTTCCCTTTTTTTCTGCTTCTCAATGGCTTCCACGTATTTTTCAGGCATTTCTACGGTAACGCTTTTGGCGTTAGCCATAGATATCTTGAACATATGAAGACCCCCTGACTGCCCCCTGATAAATTTTTTTTAGCTCCCGGCAAAAGCCAAAAAGCTTTTGCCGGGTATAATTTGGGGGGTATTAGATTTTTGCTTTGTATTCGTAGGGTAGGTGAATAATTTTTCCGGGAACATCAATTTCTTTAAGTGCTTTTAATGCATCTTTTAATATTGCTGTTTGCATTGCTTTGTTGTTGGGTTCTCCTACGTTGGCTCCCATGGGTACCATCGGAGCGACTATTCTCGGTGAACCCTGCTGTTTTGCTACCGGCGGCAGTGCTGCTATAAGCACCGTAGGAATTCCCGCACTTTCAATTGCTCTCTGCACAATCACGGCAGAGCGGTGGCAGGTCCCTCACCCGGCGGTAAGAACAGCTACATCCACCCCTTCTTTTTTCAAGATTTCTGCAATGGCAGGACCGGTTTCCTCCTGGAATTTCTTAACGTTTCCACCACCACCCATAAATCCTATATTTACAGGTGCAATGGCTTTTATAAAGCCTTCTGCTGCCAATTCCCTCAACCGGTCAATAGGGAACATACAGTTGATATCTCTGTTTACATCGGTGTTATCATAACCTCCGTGAGTTACCATCAACTCCGAAGAAGGAGTATCTCCCGGAATTTCACGGAAGGTAAAATCGCCTGCTAAATTGAAGGGTTTTTGTGATTTTAAGTGAACACCTGCTGCAGTAACAAAGGCAACAGTGCAATCCTTTAATTCTTTGGTAAAAGGAGTAAAAACGGGTGGTGGGGTTATTGGTACGAATATTTCCGACTGCAGCCCTTCTATTACCGTCAACTTCATCTTTCACGACCTCCCATCATTTATTAATGTCACATAGCTCATCATTAATTCCACTTCGTCTCCTTCAGAGGGGTGCCTGTCGGATATGAGCATCCTCAAGGGCACCCGGAGCATTCCCATTCGACCTTTAAATTCAATTTTTACATCCCTTTCGGTAACCTCAATGATCCTTCCTCGTATCCTGTTGAGGCCCGAATATAATTCATCCATTTAAAAGACTCCCTTTAAGCCTTATATTTTTCATCCACCAGTTTCTGGTTATTTTCTACCACCGACTGATCCCATTTCTTGGAAGGAGGCAGGATTTTTACACCGGCCATTTTTGCTTTGAGCATTGCTACTGCCCTTCTTGCATCTTCGGGGCACAAAGTGTTATCTCCGAGAATCTCGGATTCCATACCGTTTTTGTCTTTGTTGAGCTCTACCATTGCATCCATGTATTTATTTCCAACTATTAACTGACCCTGATAGGCTGCATAGGTAACACCGACTACCGGTATTCCGCGTTTTCCTATTTGTTCAATGTGGGACGCAAAGTCGATGTGGTTGTTTCCAAAGCCTTCGGTGGTTACAATGGCACCGTCTACTCCCAGTGCTTCGACTAAAGCACCCAATCTTTCGGAAACGTAGAATTTCTCCTCGTTAATCTGCGGGCTTCCTACGAATACTACACCGACCAGGTTGAGTTCTTCATCTTCTGCCAGCAGGTTCACCAGCGGTTCTCTGAAGTAGTGGCGGGTATTTTCCTTGGATGCGGGTCCAATGCATGTTAGAGCGTGAATTCCGCCGTCTCTTACTTCATTGGGAGAAAGAACTACGGGTATATTTCCGAGGTCTACATTTGGCCTTCCCCCAAGAACACCTGCGGGTTCTTTCGGTAGTATCACGTTATCGTGCATTGCACCCTGGCCCATGATTTCTTTTACCAGAACTACCCTTGGCCTTCCTACTCTTTCCACATCTTTGTATTCGGTGACCTTTACAGCTTCCGAAGCGGGCTTTTTCTTCAATACCTCTCTGATTTCCTGAATAACGGCATCGCAGGCCTTGTGAGCAGCATAGGGTCCTTTTCTTTCCATACCGGTGCCGCCCTGAATTGTTACGTGAATCCTTATCATAATATCGTTCTCATCAGGGCATCCGGGCCTTCCGAATCTTACTTTTTCTCCGATTATTCCTTCGCAGGAACCGAATTCATGCACCTGTATGCCGCTTTCGTCCACACCGGTAAGCACAACCACAGCTCCGGACATTACGTGAGTTACGCCTTCTCCGAGAGGACCTTCCACCTTTGTAGCAATGGGGATTACGTCCATTATTGTATTTGTAAAAACATTCTTGTTGTCGGGAGTGATGATGTCGATTTCCATTTTCTTTGCAATGGGATCTGCTTTTAATGCATCTTCCATTAATGACTTTCTAATGGTAAGAACTCCGTTTTCAAAGGAGGTTTCTTCACCCAGTTTTACCTCTTTTACTTCAAATTCCCTCATTACAAGGGTGCGTTTTACTCTATCCTCAATTTTTACTTCTTTTTTCTCCTCTTTTGCCTCTACCGCTTCTTTTTCAGGGGCTGGAGCGGTAGCCACAATTGCAGGAATTTCAAGGTTTATACCTTTACCTTCTTCAATGTGAATCCTGATTACGTTAGGAGCGGTTTTTACCGGAGCGGCTTCTACCACTTTTGCTTCCTTTGCTTCTACTGCCGGAACTGCTTCCTCTACCTCTTTTACCGCTTCTTCGCCTCCTTCAATCATATCGGGAGTAATGGGCGTAAGAGCATCCACCGTTTTTACGAGTTTTTTGCCGAGTACTTGCCCGATGGTCAATACATTTGCGGGTATTTTCAAAAGTCCTGAATCTTCTAAGTCCGGGAATATAGCGGGATCCTCCAAATCTGCCGGACTTATTACTGTACCTGCCTGTGCAAGGCAGCAAACCACTGCAGGATCGTTTTTATGCTGGCTGGCTGTTTCTGGAGTTATAGACATCCTTTTTACCTCCTTTTCTTTCTAAATAGACTTCTTCTTTATTATTTTTTTAATCTGCGGACCAATTTATGACCTACGGTACGCAGGACATGATCCGTATGATGGTAAACAGGAAGCTGCAGTTTCGGGGCAACTCCCATTACCGTATTGGTGCAGTCACTGCATGTCCCAACCAAAACTACGTCAGCACCGGCTTTTTTGAGCTTTAATATTTTTTCGGCTTGACCCGGGCAGTTGCCGGGATTTTCGCATTTTATGCCGCCCTTTACATCCATTACCTGTTTGCACCTTTCTACCCCGGCTACAGGAGCACCCATTTTTTCTGCTACTTCCCTCAATCTCGCTTCATTAGCTCCGCAGCCGCAAACCAAAAGCCCTATCTTTCTTTTTTCCTTTGGGAGAGGATCGGTTACGATTACGCCGCCGGTGGTTTTAATTACCGCTGCGTCTAAATTTACGCTTTTTCCCGTAAAGGGGCCACCCATCAAAATTTCACCGTATTCTCCTTCAATACCGCCTGCTTTTTCTATTAACTCCGATACGGGGGTTCCAATGGGTACATCAAAGAACACTACGGGTTTCCTTCCTGACTTTAACCTTCCAACTACGGTCACATTTTTAGATATAACCGGTTTTCTGTAATCCACTGCCTCGGCAATTCTCGACAGGGTTTCCACATTGGTTACTACCGCTTTTGCCGCAGCCGGCAGTTGGTCAGGCCTCAGCAATACTCCCAGGATATCGCGAACCAGAGCCCTTTCTTCTCCCATCGGGTAAATGTCGGGCATCATTTTAACCTCGATTCTGTCATCATCTATTACCGATTTTATTGCTTCAATAGCTTTCTTATTCTTTTCTTTAATTGCAATATACCCTTTAGATGCATTGGTAACTTTCATTGCGTACTTCAATCCTCTGTAAATTAGCTCCGGTTTTTCCTCCATCTGCTTTACGTTGTGAGACAAAAGGGGTTCGCACTCTATACCGTTTGCTATAACATATCCACCCTCGAGATTCACGTTCATTTTTATATGGGTGGGAAAACCGGCACCGCCCATACCGACAATACCCGCTTCTTTAATGGCTTCCAGTATATTATCGGTTTCCTTAATAGGCACAAATTCTTCCGGTTGTTCCTCATCCGCTAAAATTTCTATATAATTTTGAGTTATATTTACAACCTGGCCGTAGAGGCTGGAATGGATATTGGCGCCCAATCCATTGGGGACTGCTATTAACTGACCTTTTTTAACCCTATCCCCAACATTTACCTGTGGGATGGCAGGAGCACCAATGTGTTGTTGCAAATATATGAAAATCCTCTTGCTCAACCGCGTCACCTCCTTTGTGATTGCGTTAACAAATTACTTGCAAAGTTCATGCCATTGTTCCGGTGAATAGCGATTATTTTTTTAAATAAATTTTGTTATTTCCATAATTTTTTTCAATGAGAAAAAATCTATTTTGTACTTAACTTACCCATATAAAAACTTTTACATTCTATGAAAGCAATCCAAGTTTTTACAAAAAATATTCGACATAGTGTACAAAAATTCGACGTTAATTTTATAACATATTTTTACATTATATTTGTTATATCATTCACAATCAGCTTTTTGTCATCTGTTTGACAAATAAAAAAAAGCATGTCCAATAAACTGACGCATTGTCAGTCTGCTGGACATGCAGAAATTCCTAAGGACTGCATCTTGTAATACAAGGTACTTCTTGGTATTCCCAGTATTTCCGCGGCCTTTGCCTTATTGTAGTTCGAAATTTTTAAGGCTTCCATTATTGCTTTTCTTTCTGCTTCCTGAACCACTCTTTCTAAGCTCAGATTGCCCAACTCCCGGGAGGGCCCATCCTTTTTATGCTCAAAGTAATTCAAAAGAGAATTGGGAAGCATATCTTCTCTGATTACGCCGCCCTCCGCTAAGATTACCAGTCGTTCTACCACATTTTTTAGTTCCCTTACGTTTCCCGGCCATGGGTATTTCAACATCATTTCCATGGCGCAGGGTTCTATCCTGTTTATTACTTTTTTATTTTCCACTGAAAATTTTTTGAGAAAGTAATTAATCAAATATGGAATATCTTCTGTTCTTTCCCTCAAAGGAGGAACTTTAATACTTACCACATCCAAGCGGTAAAATAGATCCTCTCTGAACTTACCCTCCTTTACCATTTCCTTCAAATCCCTGTTAGTCGCTGCGATAATCCTGATATTTACTTTGATGGGTTTAATTCCACCCACTCTGTAAAATTCCCGGTTTTCCAGTACCCTTAAAAGCTTTGACTGCATTTCTAAGGGTAACTCACCTATTTCATCCAGAAAAACCGTCCCGCCGTCTGCTATCTCAAATTTCCCCGGTTTTCCCTTCTTTTGAGCTCCCGTAAATGCACCGGATTCATATCCGAAAAGCTCGCTTTCAATCAGGTTTTCCGGTATGGAGCTACAATCCACGACCACAAAGGGCATATCCCTTCTCGCACTGGAGTAGTGAATCGTCCTTGCCAGCAGGTCTTTTCCGGTACCGCTTTCTCCCTGAATTAATACCGAGGCATCGCTTTCCGCCACCTTTTTGGCCAGCATTAAAAGGTCGTACATTACCTTGCTCTTGTAAACGAAATTATCCGTTTCCGTTTCCGGATAAAGCTTTTTTATCTCTTCCTTCAAGTATTCCAAGTACTTAATTTTATCTTCAGCCTTTTTCAGTTCATTGCTCAATTTCTTGATTTCCGTTACGTCCTGATCTATCGAAACCACCCATGCAATAGCTTCATTTTCCATTATGGGAATGGAGCTAATAATAGCTACACTACCTTCCCTTGGCCTGTGCTCAACAAATTCCATAGGTTTTCCTGTTCTCAGTACCTCCAGCGCCAGTGCGTTTGGAAAAAACATCCTTATATCCTGATCAATAATTTGCTCCTTTTTAATACCGTAAAGCTCTTCCGCCTTTTTATTCCAGTAAACTACCCTCATTTGCGAATCAATTACACATATTCCCTCATTTATGTGTTCCAAAACCTTGTCCAAAGGAACCTTAAAATCTATATGTTCAAAATTTTTTTTCGTAATTTGCACCTCCCCTTCTTATCCAGCAAGGGATTATGTATTATTATAGCACTTTATCCGCATGGCATAAATGCGAAAAATGCATTTTTCGACAAAAAAATATAAACCGGGCACAATTCCCGGTATTAATTTACATAGATAATTTTATTTCTTCTTCGCGTTATAAAACCATTTGAGCGCTGCCCGTAGGTATCTTTATTTTCGTGCTGCGCATCGATGTTCATTATTTTCATCATTATTTCCCGTTTTTCTTCTTCGGACGCGTTAATGTAAGCTTTTAAGAGCATTTCTCTTTCCCGTTCTAAGTACTGTTCTCTGGTCATATTATCCCTCCTTTTTTATGTAAATTAACTAAAAATGATATGATAAAAATTATTGCGATAATTGTTGAGACTGTTATATCTTTCACAATTATTATATACTATGTTAAAAAATTATTCAAGTACGTATGTTAAAAATATCCTACAATTTTCTATAATTTTTTCAATTTTTATTTTTTATCCTTCAATAATATTATTTCACCTTTTGCTAAAATTATACATAAAAAAACCTCCCCCCATTCAGGAAGAAGGTTTTTTACTAAATAAATTTTTTATCTTTTTAATGAGGCCCGATTCCTCTAAGGATATTGCAGGGACCTCTTCTCCCCGGGGTATCAGCACAACCCCGAGGCTTTCAAACCCGTAAGGGTAAAAGGACATCTCGGAATACTTCACCTCATTTTTCGTATTCAAATATTCCATCCAGATGTAGGCTGGTGCAAGGGCTTTGATTTCCTTCAGATCTTCTATGGAATTTACAGCTTTATTGTTTATTGAAAGGATGATATCACCGGGTTTCAATCCCATTTTTTCTGCTGGAGAATTTTCTAATACATAAAGAATCCTCATGCCAAAAGGAGGAACGGTAAAGAGAGGATCCCCTTTTTTTTCTTTTGCTTTGCCAATATTTATTAAATATTCATGCCCTACCGGAGCAAACAAGGCGGCAATGTATTTAAAAAAGTTGATCCTCGATGCCAAAACGGAAATAAGTATCAACAGGGTGCTGAATATTAAAAGATTGAAAGCCGATTCCCTTCCTTTTTTACCGGGAAGTCTTGTCAATGCAAAATCTCCGTAGCCCAAAGCTGCGACAACGGGAAGCATCAGGTAAAGAGCATTTTCCAGGTCTACAAAAGGAGGTCTAATTATCGGCCACCAGTCGGGCATATTTACAGAATCCACTCCGGAAGGAATCCCGGTAGCTATTGTCAACAGTATAAAAGGTACCGGCCAAAAGCTTTGCATTAAATAACCGCCAATAATTCCCCTTTTTTCGTCTTTAATAAATACCGGTGAAGCGTTTAAATGCCCGGAAAGATATATAAGGAGGCTTTCTACCGCATGAAGTACCCCTACCAATGCCATTAATCCCGCCACATCTACCTTGGGAACCCCAAACAATAAGGAGATTACCGATATTATGCCGCCTGCATAGGAAAAGCACATAAGATGAGGGCTTATCAGCATCAATAAAAGGGCAAGGGGCCATACATAGGAAAGCCCCGAGCCTGCTATACTTACACCAAGGGCTACGACAATTACGCTTCCCAAAAAACCGCCGAATATGCCGTACAAAAGCGAAGACGAAACCCTTTTTATGGGATTCGTCGTAACAAAACCAAACATTTTCTCTTCAAAGTCTGCGGCTCTTTTATATTGAATATAAACAATTACCAGGACAAACCAAAAAAAAGGGTTAAAAATAGCCTGGGGAATACCGAGCAGTATAAATGTAATTAACTTTATAACAAGATTCATAAATCAATAGCTCCCCGTACTTATTTTATTTTTTATAACTTCCAGAGCTTTTTTCAACCAGGTATCTTTATCCAGCGGTGAATTAAAATCACCCGAATTCTGCTCTTCTTTTAATGTAATGTCGGGAATTATGCCCTTACCATCGATGGATTGCCCGGAAGGGAGAAAGTATTTTGCAATGGTAAGCTTTATCCCGGCACCTCCCGCTAAGGGGACGAGCTCCTGCACCGTCCCTTTTCCAAAGGTTTTTTCTCCCAGTATTATTCCGGCTTTAAAATCTTTTATTGCCCCCGCTACTATTTCGGACGCGCTGGCGCTATTTTCATTTACCAGGACCGCAAGGGGAATATTAATTTTATTTTCATCCGAATAGAATTCTTCCAGCCTGTTTTTGTTTTTATCCTCCGTATATACAATTAAACCTTTCCCCAGCAAAAGGTCCGCCACCTTAACCGCCGAATCTAAGGAGCCTCCCGGATTATTCCTTAAATCCAGTATTAAAGCCTTTGCCTTTTTCAGTTTTAAATATTTTAGAGCATCCGCCATTTCCTGAGGAGTATATGTATCAAAAGAGGAAATTCTTATATAACCAATATTATTTTCTATTAACTGGTATTTTACCGTTTTAATCTTTATATTGTCTCTAATTAGTTCAAATTTTAATACATCCTTTACACCCGGTCTTTCTATGTAAACGGTCACCCTGGTTCCCTTTTTGCCCCTTAATAATTTTACCGCTTCATCCAGGCTTTTGCCTTTAAGGTCCACATCGTCCACTTTAACTATTACGTCTCTTGGAAGAATACCAGCTCTATGGGCGGGAGTACCTTCAATGGGCGAAATGACGATTATGTTGCTGGTTTTTTCATCCACACCCAGGGATAACCCAACTCCCTCAAAGGAACCATTTATGGAGGAGATGAAATCTTCAAATTCGCTATTATCCATGTACACCGAATAGGGGTCCTTTAGAGCCTCTACCATTCCTTTTATTGCACCATGCACCAGAACCGAATCGGGTACATCTTTCACGTATCTTTCCTTGATATAATTCATTACTTCAATCAAGGGTGCTACTTCATCTTTTTTTTCTATTGATGCCAAATTACTTTCTTTTAAAGTATGAAGGGGCATAGTTTTAAAACTGAGCCCAAGGTAAAAGGAAAAAACGCAAAGTACCGTTACCGCAAATACGGTAAAAATTATTCTTTTATTTCCAGAAATCTTCAACGGAAAAACCACCTATCCTTAATCACTTTTTGTAAATTACTTAAAATCTTGCTTATTATATTATACTCTATATTATACTCAATAAATCCCAAATCTTTTCAAAAAAAGTTGAGATTATCTCAGCCAGTCCCAGGGGTTAACGTGCTGGCCTTCCTTTCTTACCTCAAAGTGAAGGTGCGGGCCCGTTGAAAACCCCGTGCTTCCCACGTCAGCAATCTTGCTGCCCTTTTTTACCTTGTCCCCTTCCTGGACGTTTATCTTTGAAAGGTGTGCGTACAAAGTAGATATGGAACCACCATGGTCAATTATAACCGTATTGCCGTACCCTCCGTACCAACCGGTATAAATTACCACACCATCATCCGCTGCGACCACATCAGCACCGTAGGGTGCTGCTATATCCAGTCCCGTATGGAATTTCTTAACTTTAAAGATGGGATGCACCCTCCAGCCGTAATCGGAAGTCACCTCCTGAGAAGAAGGCACCGGCCACTGAAATACTCCCGTCCCCACAAATTTCCTCTTATTTTGCGATTGAATCCTCTGTATCATAGCTGCGATTTGTTTTGAATCTCTTTCTAATTCTTCCTCTTCCCTTAAATACTGCTGCTTTTCCTTCTCCAGTTCGGCAAGAAGCTTTTTCCTCTCGGCTTGCCGGGAAGCAATTTGTATCTTTTTCTCCTTAATGGTATTCTGCTGCTTCGATATTTCATACTGCTGTTTTTCCAGTAATGCCTTTTTCTGGTTTACCTCTTCCCGAATGGCTTTATAATTATCTAAAAGGTCTTTATCGTAATCTACAATTCGCCTTACCATATCCAGCCTTGTAAGGAAATCGGAAAAACTTGATGCGGAAAGGATTACTTCTATGTAATCTACAGGGCCAGCCTTATACATCGCTACAAGCCTGCTGGCGAGGCTTTGCTTTTGGTTCTGTAAAGCATTTTCCGCGTTTTTTAGATCCTGTTTGGTCTGTTCAAGCATCTTCTGGGTTTGGACCAATTTAGCCGCTACCGCCTCCAAATCTTTCTGAGCCCGGTCCAATTCCTTCTCTATTGCGGTTAGCTCCTGCACTACGTTTTTCTTTTTCGTTTCTACCTTGTTTATATTATTTTTAACATCGTTTAATCTGCTCTGTATCTCCTTTTGCCTTTCCTTTAACTCCTCCAGATCGATGCCCAGGGCTGTCCCACAGGAAAATACCAAAAAGAACAAAAGCAGAACTGGTAAAATTCCGTACTTCCACTTCTTCCTCACGGCTCTCCCTCCCTGTAGATTTTTTTCTTAATTAGACCTTTAAAAATCTCTTTAATGAAAATGCACTACCCAGAGCTCCCAGTAACATACCCATTAATCCGAAATAGGGAAGGTATACGTAAAAACCTTCTACCGGTACAAGAGATATCATGGGCAGGTTCAATTTAATTGTGGAGTAAAAGTAATTGTAAGTAACTGCAAGGATGATTATCGCTACCGCTGAACCCACCAATCCCAGAATCATTCCTTCTATAAAAAACGGCCACCTGACAAACCAGTCCGTAGCTCCTATAAATTTCATTATCTGGATTTCACGACGCCTTGCAAAGACGGTAATTCGGATAGTATTGGAAATAATAAAAATAGATAGCAGGGCAAAGGCGAGCATGGCCACAATGCCAATTAATCTCATCCAGTAGGTTATTTTAAAAAGTTTTTCCACTATTCCTTTACCGTATTTAACCTCCTCAATTCCTTCCAGTGTTTTCACCTTTTGAGCCACACTTTCCACCTGCTGAGGAGTTTTTACCTTTATTCTGAAAGAATCGGGCAAGGGATTTTCAAGTCCCTCTAAAAGCTCCGGACCTACCTGTTTCTTAAACTCCTCAAAAGCATCTTCCTTTGAAATATATTTGAACTCACTTATTTCTTCCATTATTTGCAGTTGTTTTTTGAGAAGGTCTACCTGCAGTTGATTTAAACCGCTTTTAATATAAGCGGTGATCTCCACCTGGGATTCCACGTCCTTGGCTATGTAATCCACATTTATAGCAAGCATTAAAAAAGCTCCCAGTATAATCAGAGCGGAGGCCACTGCACCGGCAGAAGCAATGCTCATCCAGCTGTTCCTTAAAAGGCTTTGCATCGCTTCCTTTAAAAAATATTTTAAAGTCCTCGGCTTCATCCTAATAGACACCTCTTTCTTCATCTCTCACCAGTTTGCCCGAATCTAACTGAAGCACCCTTTTTCTCATGGCATTGACTATATCTTTGGCATGGGTAGCGACGATTAAGGTGGTGCCATTCATGTTTATTTCATTTAAAAGTTTCATTATCTCCCAGGAGGTATCAGGATCAAGGTTTCCCGTAGGTTCATCGGCTATTATGACATCGGGATTGTTCACCAAAGCCCTGGCTAAAGATACCCTCTGCTGTTCTCCCCCCGAAAGTTCGTGGGGCTTTGCGTTCATCTTATGAGAAAGTCCTACCATCTCCAGGACCTTTGGCACCCTTTTTTTGATTTCCCTTAAAGGCGCTTCTATAACTTCCATAGCAAAGGCCACGTTCTCGTAGACGGTCTTTTGCGGCAAAAGTCTGAAATCCTGAAAAACGACGCCAATCCTTCTCCTTAAAAAAGGTACCTGGGAATGCCTCATTCGGGTAATATTTTTCCCGTTGAAAAAAATCTGCCCTTTTGTAGGCATCTCTTCACGAATTAACAATTTAATAAACGTAGATTTCCCCGCACCGCTGGGGCCTACGATGAAAACAAACTCCCCTTTTTGGATTTTTACTGTAATATCCTGTAAAGCTACATGACCCCCACTGTAAATTTTTGTCACATTATACATCTCTATCACGAATATCACCCCGGAAATTATATCGACAAAATACCCTGATTTATTTAAATTTCGACGAAAAAAATAAAAATCCTTCCCTTTTTTCGGTATTAATTTCAGGAAATATTGGGAAAATTATCTTTTCCCATAAAAAAGGCCGTCAAGCCTTTTTGGCCGACAGCCTTTGCCTTATTTCTTTTGGAATTAAATCCGCTACTTTACCCGTAGCCACACATATACTTGTATCCGCAGCACCGTAGTAAACGATTATCTCATCCTCATCCTCAAGAATTTCTTTGTCCCTTACCGGTACCGCTCCGCAGGTGAAAACCACATTGGGTACCCAGCTTTCTCCCTTCTTCCCTATTTCGCTTTCCGTTTCCGGGGAAAGTATAGGATTTGGAGACCTGTAGAGAACCTTACCCGGGTCTTTTAGATCCACCAGCAGCACACCCAGCCGGTAGACCAGTTCAAAGTCCACACCGTGGTATATTAAAAGCCAACCGTACCTGGTCTTCAGCGGTTGGGCTCCCGCTCCTATTTTCAATGAATCCCACATGAAGCCGGACCTGGGTCCCACTATAATCTTATGGCCTTTATCCGGCCAGGGAAATTTAAGCTCATCGGAAAAAGCCATCCAGATGCTCGGCTCAATTCTGTGGTAGATTACGTATTTCCCATCTATTTTTTCAGGAAAAAGTAAAGCATCTTTATCCCAGAGACCCGGGAATGCAAGTCCCAGCCTCTTCCACCTGTCAAACTCTCTGTTGAGGAAGTCTTCCAGCTTTATAGAAGCAGCGGCAATCTGGGCAACCACACCGTCGTAAGCGGTGTATAACATAAATATCTCATCATCGATAATTACGATCCTGGGGTCTTCACACCCTTTTACCTCTTCTTTGGTCTGGGGTATGAAAATGGGATTTTTTAACCTTTCTATAACGTTGAAGCCATCGGTTATAGCAAGCCCGATCCGCGATACCTCATCCTGTCCGTAAGCTCTGTAAAGAATATATACCTTCTCGCCCCGGCGGAAGGCTGCGGCATTTAATACGTACCTGTTCTCCCACCAGTGTTCCTTTATGGGTGAAAGTATTGGCTCAATTTTGTACCTTTTCAAAACCCCCGCAGGAGGCCAGGGTTCTATGTCCTGAATCACAACTTCTTCCTGATAGGGTACCGCTCCAAGAAGTTCCTGCCTTAAATCCTGGGCTTCCCTGCCGAGCCCTATAAGGTAGAAAATCTTCCTTTCAATATCTCTTACATCATTTCCCAGTTCCCGGTAAACCTCTTCTATAAAATCGTGGTTAAACCAATCCCTTTCCACATGTAAAAACAACGGTGTGGGAATCCCTTCTCCTCCCTTAAAGCTGTAACTGGCCCACGTCCAGACGGAACAGGGCATGAAGGTGCCGTCTTTTAAAGTAGCGCTTAACCCATAGCCCCGAACCATAGTCTTAAGATAGGAGGCGCAGTCTTCCCTGCCCTCCCTTTGCAATATCCCTGCTAATTTTTCTACCCTTTTTATAAACTCCCGGTGTATAATATTTTCAAATATATGGTGGGCTGAAAAAATATTCTTACCGTAATGCCCTTTTATAGAATTTATAACTTTTATTCCCACTTCTTTGTGCTCGGCTGAAAAAGCGGCCCATAATTTGGAGTAATATTCCGCTTCTACCATGCTTTTGGCAATCCTGCAAAAATACCTTACCCTGGGATAATCCCCTCCCATACCCTTTCCCAAGGTTACCACTGAAATTCTTGCCGTCAGCCTGTTGTAATCGGATATCTCCCTCAATTCACTTATACCGGGGAAACGCTCCCTGTTAATGATCACCGGGGAAATCTCCGTTTCCTCAAAACTATCATGCCTCAGGTTGTCATTTAGCCATGAAAAAATCCTGTCGAAATAGTCGGCATCTTCGGTGTACTGGGCCAGGGTTAGAATATCCCTGACATCTACGTTATCCAGCATTTCTCTTAAACTTTTGTATTTCATCATTACCAGGAGATTCCTGGGAGGAAACTCATACACAATTTTTCTTAAAATTTCCCATTTTATCGCAAGAATCCTGCCGTGAGGGAATTTTGTGAAAACATTATTGCAAAATTCTACCAATCCTTTTTCGGTAGAAAGTTCTCCCGGAAATACCTCCTTCAATTTCCTTTCAAGGTTCATTATGAATTCTCTGTATTTTTCTACTACGTTTTCAGGCTCATCTTCCCGGGTTTTTAGTTCCTCAAATACAAATTCTCTAAAGGCATTTTTGTACTTTTTATGCAACCTTTTCAATATTTCATTGGGATATACTTCTTTTCCCCTTATCCCCTTTAACCTTTTAGGAATTACTATTGGCACCCCGGGTATATACTCTATATAATCTAATGGGGTCAGGGCAGGGTTTTTAAATATAGATTTCTCCTTCCATCGGGCAGTAAAATTTATTTTTTCCTTTTCAAAGGCTTCAAAGCTTTCTTTTATCTCGCCCCGGTTATGTTCTTTGATGTATCCCGCTACCCTTCCTTCGTACAGCGCTAAAAAAGAATTCATCAAATCGTCTTTTGATCGTTCCTCCTGAAAGGCTATACCCAGCAAAAAGGAGTATACAGTTTTTGCCCATAGTTCGCCGGAAAAGGAAAACTCGGACGGTGAAGCATTGAGTAAATTATCCAGTTGTTCTATTAAACTGTCGTGCAATATTTCCGAAAGTATTTTTCGATATTGTGTATATCCGGTCTTAAACTCCTTTACGTATTCTTCGTAATTGCAAAAAACCTCCTCCGGCTCTTCGCCTTCCCGGTAATCGTATAAATCCGGGAACTTAATAACCTTTTTGGCCTCCCTCCACCTGCTTTCATCCTCAATCACCCTGCAAAAGAGGGCATAAGCCATTTCTTTAAAAACTACGGATCTCTTGCAAAAAGTTGAGGGAGATAACTTGGAACCTAAGTAAACTTCACAGATTTTTTTGTTTTCCCTCAATAAAAAGGTCAGGAGCCAGGGATTCAGGCCATAACCCCCAGCTAATTCTTTATTTTTATCAAAGTCTTTGGAAAGTTCCTCAACAATATCTCCGGAAAGGGCAAATAAACCGCTAAGGGGATCAGTAAATCTTACCCTGTAAAGCGCCGAAAGGAGAGGTGCCACTAAAAGAGGGCCGGCGGTATCTTCCAGGGGATGCCTTTGAAAAACCGCTACGGAAGCATGATATCCTTCCGCAATCGGCTGATAAAGCTTATCCACCCATTCGGATTTTATGCCCTTTCCCTTTTGCTGCATCAAATCCGCTTCCAGAAGAACCACATCGCTTTTTAATTTTCTTGCCGCTTCTAAAATCGCCCTTATGCTAAATCCCCTTCCATTAACCCCCTTCGGCATCAAAAACGCTATGACTTCTTCTTGAAATTCTTTTTTTATCGTATCCAGGGCTTCCTTCCCGGCAGGGTCGCCAACTGCCATAACAATCTTAGGTTCTTTCAAATCTCTGAGGCTTTCCCTGGCAATTTTAATTACTTCTAACAGAGTATTTTTTTCATTATAAAAGGGAATTCCTATTATTACTTTCGCATCAATACTTTCCGGGATACATTTATTTATATCCTCCATTGTATTAAAATAAATGACATTATCTATACCGCCGGAACGCATTCCACCGCATTTCCCCTTTCAAACTCATTTAAAAGCTGACAGGCCATCAAATAGGAAACCAAAGCTTCTGCACCCTGATTTAAATTCACCCCATCGGGGACAAGAGCATCATGACATCCCTGGGTTTTGTCGTTAATAAGAGGCACTTTGTTAATATTTTCTCCCATGTACCAATTAAATGCTACCCTGGCCAGGACCATGTATTCCTTATCCCCGGTTGCAATATAGGCCTGAAGGCAGGCAAGAATTATGGAAGCCGCATCCACCGGCTGCTGATCAAAAAGGGGAGGTTTATCTTCTTTATTCCACCAACCCCGGTTCCCAACTATATTTAAATACCCCTTTTTAAAAAGAGCACTGGATAAAAATTTGAGGGTTTTTTTAGCAACCTTCAGCGCATTTTTATCACTGCTAAGTTCATAATAAGAAAACAGCGAATGGGGCAGCAGTGCATTGCAGTAGGTTAGCCTATCTTCAAACCACTGCCATTCCCCGCAGCTATTTTGCTGGTATTTTTCTATCAAATGATAGGCTAATTTTTTAGCCGATTCCATTATAAATCTATTTCCCGGGAAAATATCCTCTAAATAGAAAAGACCTATAAGGCAATAGGCGGCAGCCCGGAGAGACCGTATATTGCCGATATACTCAATACTCTTCAGGATGAGATTCAAACCGAGATTTTTCAATTCCGCATCCCCATGGGTTGCCACATAGCAGGATGCTAAAAATGCCCTTCCAAAACAGTCTTCCGAATCTAAGTCCGGCAAAAAATTTTTGTCCACTTTTAAATTTGAAAAACTGCCGTCTTCTTTTTGGGCTTCCTTTAAAAAATTTGCATAAATCTTTGAAAGTTCCCTGCCTTCTTCATTTTTCATGTTCAGGGATACTATAAGCGCTCGAGCATTATCATCAACGGTATACCCGCTGCTTTTATCCGGTTCGTCTTTTTTCGAGAACTGTATTATGCCGTTTTTATCGGTCATTTTAAAAAGATGTTTATACATCTTCCGCTGCACTCCTTTTTAGCTTGACACCGAGGAGTTCTTCCATTATCTCGATATAATTTTTGGCCACATTTGGCCACAGCATGGTTTCTCCCAATTTCCCTGCATTTTTTTCAAGTTTTGCCTTCAATAATTCGTCGGACAACACCTTATCCATCAACAAAGCCAGCTCGTTCGGGTCAGCACAGGATGATACCAGCCCCCGATCATTTTTGAGCATTTCGAGAGAATACTCATAGGGGGTGGATACTATAGCCCTTCCGCTGCCCAGGGCATAGGAAAGGGTTCCGCTTACAGCCTGATGCCTGCCCGGATAGGGCGTCAAATAAACATCCGTCATGTAAAGCAAATCTCCCAGCTCTTCCAAAGGAATGTATTTGTTAATAAAATGCACATTATCTCGTAAATCCAACTGGTCTACAAGTTTTAAAAGGGATTCCCGGTAAATTTCTCCTTCCTTCTTTTTCAGCTTAGGATGGGTTTCTCCCGCTACAATATATATTATGTTTTTAAATTTCTCCTTTAATTTATTGACCGCTAAAATTCCAATTTCTATCCCTTTCCCCGGGCCAATAAATCCGAAAGTGGTAATAACCGGTCTTCCCGAAATACCGTATTTTTCTTTGAGTTTGTTTCGGTCTTTTTTCTCGAATTTTGGCACGCCGTGGGGTATAATGTAGATTTTATTTAAAGGCACCCCATAAACTTCATTTAAAAGTTCTGCCGAGCGTTTCGTCATACAAATTACGGCTTTTGACATCCCGGCTAATTCGCAAAGTATTTCTTTTTGCATAAAGGTGGGATGAGGTAATACCGTATGGGTGGTCAGCAGATAGGGCTTGTTTAAATTTTCGCAAAACTTCAGGATGTGTACACCGTCAGGGCCTCCAAAAATCCCGTATTCATGCTGTAAAAGCAGTATATCGAGATTCGAGGCATTTACCACTTCCGCCGCGATGATATAATCATCCTCTGCTTCCTCATGGATCTCGAAAATCACGTCCCGGGTGTAATCGTAAGAAGAATTTTTATCGGTCATAGCGATAATTTTTACCTCCTGCTGGTGCAGGCGGAGGTTATCGCAAAGGTCTTTCGAAAAGGATGCCAGTCCGCATTCTCTCGGGAAAAATGTAGAAACTATTCCTATATTCATATTTTATCCCTCTCTTTTAAAAATTTTGTTTATATCCATTAAAAGACACATTATTAGTATTATGTCAAAATTTATTACCTATTATCCTCCTGCTTTCATTAATTAAATGTATTTCACGTTCATATTATGTCAACTTTTGTTTTTGTTAAACCTTTCGGGAATTTTATTAATTTTTACCAAAATTCCCCTTGTACCAAAAATTTTTTTTAAAAAAACATAAAAAGCCCGCAAAAACATCAAATTTTTCGCGGGCTAAATAACCTCTTCTTTTTTATTGAAACTGAAACCTTCGCCCAGCACCTCATGCACATCGTGCACGATGACAAAGGCCGTGGGGTCTATATCTTTTATTATTTTTTTCAAACGGGAGAGCTCCAAACGGGTAACGGCACACAACAGCACATTCCTGCTTTCTCCCGTGTAACCGCCGGTGCCTTTAAAAACGGTCACCCCCCTGTTCATTTCCTCCATTATTTTTTGAGCTATTTTTTCATTTTCACCGGAAATAATATATACTGCTTTTGCGTAATTAATACCTTCCTGAACCAGGTCAATTACCTTGCTGCTGACATAAAGGGCGATCCAGGAATACATGGCCAGTTCCCAGTTAAAAACAAGTCCGTCCAGCAAAATAACAAAAAAATCCACCAGGAGGATTCCCTGTCCCACGCTGACCGAAGGTAAAAAATGATTAATAAGCATTGCTGCAAGATCGGATCCACCGGTCGTAGCTCTCGTCCTGAAAACTATACCCAGCCCGGCTCCCAGAAGTATTCCGCCGTAGACCGTTGCCAAAAGTAAATCCTTTGTAGGTACGGGAAAGTTTGCGGTGAGTTCGGTAAAAATTGAAAAAAGTACGGTGCCGACAATCGTTTTAAATCCAAAACTTTTTCCCAGGTATATTACCCCTGCCACAAATAAAGGAATGTTTAGAATGAGCATTGTCCAGCCCACCGGCACGTGAAAAAGGTAATGAAGTACGGTGGCAAGGCCGCTAACACCGCCCGCCGCCACCTTGTTTGGGACAAGGAACATGGTAAGGCCTAAGGAAGAGATAAAGCAACCCGCCGCAATCTGCAGGTAATCAAATAAGATCTGCTTTCCTTTCACCTTTTACCCCTCTTTCCGGTACATATTACCCTCAGTAAAAACAAAGGAAGTGCAGTCATCCTTTTAGCCCGGTAGGGCTCCTTAATCAGCCTGTAAAACCACTCCAGGCCTAATTTCTGCATAATTAGAGGAGCCCTCTTTGTTCTGCCTGAAAGTACATCTAAGCTTCCTCCTACGCCCATCAGAAAACCGCAGTTCACCTTGCCTTTGTTCCTGGAAATAAACAGCTCCTGTTTTGGAGCACCCATGCCTACAAAGACCATGTGGGGGGATTTTTTATTTATCTCTTCAATAATAATCGATTCTTCGCTCCCGGAAAAATAGCCGTGATGGGCACCGGAAGGGACTAGGCCGGGGAAATTTTTTTTAACGTTTGCCAATGCTTCATTCGCAACCCCGGGTTTTCCTCCCAGAAAGTATACGGAATATCCCTTTTTATCGGCAAGTTTTAAAAGCTCCAGCATAAAATCAAAACCCGTGGTTCTCTGTTTAAGGGGGGTTTTTAAAATCCGCGAAGCCAGATATACCCCTATTCCATCGGGCAGGGAAATATCCGCACTGCATATGGCATCGTAAAGTTTTTGGTCTTTATTTGCGGAAATTACAATTTCCGCATTGGGCGTTACTATCCCCGCCGCCTTTTTTTCTTTTATGAAGGATTCCGCTTTTTTCAAGGCTTCCTCGTAAGTTATATTATCGAAAGGCACGTTTAAAATATTTATAATATCCCTCATTCTTACCCTCCGCAAGGATTATATAAGAAATTCTAAAAGCTTTTTTACCGTTTCGCCTGCTCTTTTCTTTAAATCCAGAATCCTTTCCCTTTCTTCTTTTGTTATGCCTTCTTTCAGCCTTATTATTGCCATTTCGTAAATTTTTTCTCCCGAAATGTTTTTTGCGTCCATAAAAAAGGTGTTCCCCGCCATTTTCATAAACCTTTCTACTTTGGGATCATAGGATATTCCTATTGTAGGAATAAAAAGGGCTGCAGACATTATTAAGGAGTGCAATCTCATTCCCACGATAAGATTTAATTTTTTTAAAATGGAAAAAGCACTAATTGGGTCAAAAGTCTCTTCAATAAGGTAAACATTGTTATTGTAAGTTCTTTGCATAACCTTTTTTGATATGTTAAGATCGGCGGGAAAATGATAGGGTATCAGCAAAAAATCAGCAGCACCCTGAAAAAGTTCTATAAAGCGCGAAACTTCCTCTACAATTTTTTCATTATCACCGTGGCTTCTTATGGATATACCAATTAATGGCTTTTTGAAATCCACGCCCTTTTTTAATAATATGTTTTTGCCGGCATCTTCGTCAATAGCCTGGGGATCAATCCCTATAACAGGGTCCGCCGTAACCGTTATTTTCGATGGCGATAGTCCCAAATTCAGTAAATCCCTTTTGGAATCTTCATCCCTCAGAGTAATATAGTCCACCTTGTTCAAAATATACCTGGCAAGTTTTTTTGAAATATTCCTTTTTACCGGGCCATAGCCCTGGGCAAAAATAAACACCTTTTTCCCCAATTTTTTTGCAATATAAATGATTGAAAGGTAGTACAAAAGAGAAGCAAAACTGGTTGCATCCTGAATTAAACTTCCTCCGCCGCTTATCAGCACATCCGCTTTTTTAATGGCAGCAACCACATCTTTGAAATTATCCCTCTTTACAGAATTTATACCGTAGGTTTTTGAGGTACTTTCCGGGGAGTTGGACAGCACGGTAATTTTTACACCTGGAATTTCCCTTTTAAGGTTCTCCAAAAGAAAATAAAGTACCGCCTCATCCCCGAGATTATTGAATCCGTAGTACCCGGAAATTACTGCACCCTTCAATTTGTCCACCTCTTGTACAACTTTATGGAATAATCAACAAAAATGCACAGTGCAATTCCTATAATTATTCCGAAGGCCAGTCCCACAAAGGTCCTTAAAATAGATATCAAAAAGGGCGTGTGAATATGGGCAAAGGTATTTACTAAGGACACCTGTCCTATTGCTCCAAGAATCAACAGGGGTAATTTTTTGTCACTGTAACCCAAGTGAAGCAAAAGCATCATAAAGGGATGCCCTACCAAAAATTCTTTTGTCCTGGGCCTTACCCCTATAACCCGGTCTAAAAGGTATCGGATTTTTATTTCCAGCGGGCTTACACCTACTGTTGATTCATTTCCGGTTCTGCTTAAATAAATAAGACCAACGGCCAAAAATACCAGGGTCAGGACCATATACTTTACCATAAGAGGCTGCTCCAGTAAAGACCTTACCTTTTTTACGGGGTTTTCCTTTCCCGAGAATAAATACACAAGGCATGTAGCCAGTACTACAGGAAGTAAATACGCAGCCTTTACTCCCGTAAACTGGTCTATCTTAACCATATATTCCGTCGATGAAAGCAATCCCGACATTATAAAGGCACCGCACAGTGAACACACCGTTAAAAAGATCATTTTAATTGCTGCACGGCTGATAGAAAGTTTATTTCTGTTTAAGAGCACGAATATAGTCAGCACTGGAAAAACTACCACCGAAGCCAAAGCCATCAATTTTAAAGCGAGAGCAGGTATGACAAATAGCAAAATAATCCATCCAAGGGTGAAACTTAAAAAAGCAAAAATATCGTAATTGAATTTAATTTGCTGCAGTATCAGGGAAAAAGCAGCTATCGGTCCGATACCCATTAATAGCAAGAGTAGCCTTCCGGGTTGGATATTATTATAAGGGCTCGGAATCGTTTTTTTTCCGCTTTCCACGGTAAAACCCTGAGCCTTCAATTTTTGTATAGTTTTCGATATCACATCGGCATTTAGCTGAAGTTTCGCATTTTGCTCATCAACGGGAAGCATTTTATAATAAAGAATCCTGATATTTCTCTCCTTTGCTGCTAAGGTAAAACGGTCAATCAAATTTTCCGGCGAAATGGATAAAAGCTCATTGTCCGCTACGGAGTGAAGCCTTATCACCCTGTTGTTCAACAATTTTGCCAGTTTTTCGATACCCGTCTGATTGTAAAATTCTACCGTGCCCAGGGATAAATTTTTATTTTTAAACTCATCCCCTATTTCCTTTAGTTTATTAGGAAACCCCGGAATTTTCTTGTCGGAAAAAAGTACTGCGGTAATCATATCTGCGGAATTCGCCAGATCATTAAATACGAATTTAATGGATTCATCGTTCACTAAGGGCCAGTTTTTTATCATTAATACCGTGTGAAGCCCCAATCTTTCAATATTCCTTATTTCTTCCCCATCAAAACCAACACCGGTATTCAGCAGGCTAAGCAATGGGATATTTACCGCTATAGCGCTCTGTCCTTTAAAATTAAACACCTCTACCTTGTTTTTACCGATTTTATATTTTAAATGATTAATCAGCCTTGTGCTCAACTTACCGTCGGAAGTCAATATATAGCATTCATTTCCGTTAAAATAGTAGTTGCCTGCGTACCCCAGGGCTTTCATGCCCTGCCTGTTGGTTACAAACACCCTGCCGTCGTTAACCAGGTCCTGTACGACATTTTCTTTGTAGAGGACAGAATTTGCCCCCCACTCCTTAAAAAGGCCAGCAGCTTCTTTTACGCTGATATTCTGCTCCTGAGCTGTGTTTTTTAAGTCAGTATAAGAAATGGCAAAATCCAAAATTTTATTTTTATTTTCCGCATTAATTCTGGGGATAAGGGCAAGAAAGGACAGCAGTACCGAAAATACAATAACCGCAATATAAATTTTTTTTGTTAAATCCTTTATTTGCACACGAACCATCCCTTCAATAAACTACTTTTTTAATATTTGATAGCACCCCTTCACCATTAAAACTACCCCGGTCTTAGCCTGTATTCCCCTATTGTCATCCCTGGGGATAATCAAAAGATGGTTGGGTAAAATCTTTTCTCCTTTTTTCAAATCCCTGCCATCGGTTATATCCGATATACCCTGCCCCTGCTGGCTGTAAACAATTCCATTACCGCTTCTTAAAATTATTTCAGTGCCCATATCTCCGATAAGAATGTCCCCACTGTTAAGGTTAACAACCACAAATTTATCGGCCTTTTGAACCTTACCTTCAAAATAATTTTTTAATTCCTCTGCCACCGAGTCCACATAGCTTTTTGTAACAAGAGGATCGGCTTCTGAACCGGGATCGTTTATCGCACCCTTGGCAATGATCGCGAAAACTAAAACGGCAAAAAAAGAAAGGGTAAAAAATACTTTCTTCATCCGGTATCCCCCATTTTTTAAATTTTCAACCATCCTTATTCAGTTTTAAATACGCAATAATAAAATCGTCCAGCTCTCCATCCATAACAGCCTGGACATTGCCTACCTCCACATTCGTCCTGTGATCCTTCACAAGGCTGTAGGGATGGAAAACATAGGACCTTATCTGACTCCCCCAGGCTATCTCCTTTTGCTCGCCTCTTAATTCGTTTATCTTTTTTTGCTGCTCTTCCAAATAGAGGTTAAAAAGCTTTGCTTTTAGCAATTTCATTGCCGTATTGCGGTTACTCTGCTGGGACCTCTCGTTCTGACAGGTCACCACAATACCGGTAGGAATGTGTATTATCCTCACCGCCGATTCCGTTTTATTGACATACTGCCCTCCAGCACCGCCTGACCGGAAAGTTTCTATTTTAATATCTTCGGGTTTTATTTCCACTTCTATATCATCCTCAATTTCGGGGATGACATCCACCGAAGCAAAGGAAGTATGCCTTCTACCGGCAGCATCAAAGGGCGAAATCCTCACCAACCGATGAACACCGCTCTCGGATTTTAAATAGCCGTAAGCGTAAGGCCCTTCCACGAGAATTGTGGCACTTTTGATACCCGCTTCATCCCCGGGAAGGATATCCAGCACTTTGACCCGGTAGCCCTTATCCTCTGCCCAGCGGGTGTACATCCTCAAAAGCATCTCCACCCAATCCTGAGCTTCGGTGCCCCCAGCTCCAGCGTGAAGGGAAAGTATCGCATTATTTTTATCGTATTTGCCCTTTAAAAGCGATTTCAGCCTGAGCTTTTCAAAATCCTTTTTAAATTTTTCGGCATCCTGCAAAATTTCTTTTATTAAATCTTCCTCCTGTTCATCTTCGGCAAGTTCTATTAGAGCCAGCAAGTCCGTGTACTCCCGGTAAAGCCCCTCGTAACTTTCCACCTTCTCCTTCAACATATTCAATCTCTGCATTACTTCCTGAGCTTTCTGAGGGTCATCCCAGAAGTCAGGCCTGTAGGTCTTTTCTTCCAAGTTTTTTATCTCTTCCTTTAAAGCATCTATTTCAAAGAGCATCCCTCATCTCTTTAAATAACTCCTCGTATTCTCTTAGTTCGATTTTCAGTTCATCCAGCATCCGGTATACCTCCCTTTAAGATTCATTTCTGCCGCAGCACTTTTTATATTTTTTTCCGCTTCCGCAGGGGCAGGGATCATTTCTCCCGACTTTTTTGCCCTTTCTTATCGGCATTTTCTTTTCTCCTTCATCCCCGTGGGAATACGTCACATTTCTTGCCACTTCTTTTCTTTTGAGAGGAGCTCCCAGCCTTATTCTGAATAGATATCTTAAGGTATCTTCTTTAATATTTTTTATCATCTCCTGGAACATCTCGAATCCTTCAATTTTGTACTCTATTAGCGGGTCCCTCTGGCCATAAGCCCTGAGTCCAATGCCCTGCCTGAGCTGATCCATGGCATCAATATGGTCCATCCATTTCTGGTCTACCACCTTCAGCATTACCACTTTTTCTAACTCTCTTAAAGTATCGCTCCCTATTTCCTCCTCTTTTTTCTCGTAGGCTTTTTTAAGGAGGGAGATTAGGTCTTCCTTTATCTCCTCCCGGCTCTTTTCTTCAGGGTTCAGGCCGGCAAAATCCACCTTTATCAGGAAAAGGTCGTAAAAATACTCCGAGAGCCCTTTTAAGTCCCACTCTTCGGGGTAGACTTCCTTTGCCGCGTAGATATTTAAAAGTCCTTCCACCACATCTTCCATCATCTTGAAGACGTTTTCCTTTAAATTTTCTCCATCTAAAATCTTCGCCCTCTCGGAATATATGATCTCCCTTTGCTTATTCATCACATCATCGTATTCCAAAAGATGCTTTCTTATATCAAAGTTTTTAGCTTCCACTTTTTTCTGAGCGTTCTCTATGGCTTTAGAAATCAATGGATGCTCTATCGGCTGATCGTCTTCAATCCCCAGCCTGTCCATCAGGCCTTTTACATTGTCGGAACCGAAAAGCCTCATTAAGTCATCTTCCAGGGACACGAAGAACTTAGAGGAACCCGGGTCCCCCTGTCGGCCCGAACGGCCCCTTAACTGATTGTCTATCCTCCTTGCCTCATGTCTTTCCGTTCCGATAACGTGAAGTCCTCCGAGCTCTGCCACCCCTTCACCCAGTACAATATCAGTTCCCCTTCCGGCCATATTGGTGGCTATGGTTACCGCTCCTTTTTGGCCAGCTTTTGCAATAATTTCCGCTTCCTTTTCGTGGTATTTGGCATTTAAAACCTGATGGGGAATTCCCTTTTTCTTCAGCATCTCGCTCAGTCTTTCGGATTTTTCAATGGAGACGGTACCCACCAGCACCGGCCTTCCTATCTTATAGCACTCCTCTATTTCCCTTACTACCGCTTCAAACTTGGCTTTTTCAGTTTTATATATTACATCCGGATAGTCCACCCTTATCATGGGTTTGTTGGTCGGTATAACAACCACATCTAAACCGTAAATCTTCCTGAATTCCTCTTCCTCGGTGGCAGCCGTGCCCGTCATACCCGCTAATTTTTTGTACATTCTAAAATAATTCTGGAAGGTAATCATAGCGAGGGTTTTGCTCTCCCTCTCCACCTTTACACCTTCCTTTGCCTCGATAGCTTGATGGAGCCCTTCGCTGTAGCGCCTTCCGAACATCAGCCTGCCGGTAAACTCGTCTACAATAATGACCTGCCCGTCTTTAACTACATAGTCCCGGTCCCTCTTCATCAGATAATGGGCTTTGAGCGCCTGGTGAAAATGGTGCAAAAGCTCCATATTTTCTTCATCGTATAAATTTTCCACTCCTAAAAAATCTTCTGCCTTTTTTATCCCTTTTTCGGTGGGTATTACCGTATGGGCTTTTTCATCTACTGTGAAATCCTCTTCCGGTTTCAGTCTCGGAACGAACCTGGCAAATCTGTAGTAAATATCCGTGGATTCGTCGGACTGTCCCGAAATTATCAAAGGAGTCCTGGCTTCATCAATTAGAATGCTGTCCACCTCGTCTATAATTGCATAGTTCAGTTCTCTCTGTACCCGGTGTTCCCTGTAAAGCACCATGTTATCCCTCAAATAGTCGAATCCAAACTCATTATTGGTTCCATAGGTAATGTCTGCATTGTATGCCTTTTTTCTCTCCTCAAAATCCAAACCGTGAACGATAAGCCCCACTTCCAGCCCCAAAAACCTGTATACCTTACCCATCCACTCGCTATCCCTTTTTGCTAAATAATCGTTAACCGTTACCACGTGAACGCCTTTTCCCGTAAGGGCGTTAAGGTAAGCTGGCATCGTGGCTACAAGGGTTTTACCCTCCCCCGTCTTCATTTCGGCAATTCTACCCTGGTGAAGAACAATGCCTCCCAGAACCTGAACATCAAAGGGACGCATCCCCAGTGTTCTTTTGGCCGCTTCTCTCACCACTGCATAAGCTTCCGGTAAAAGCTCATCCAAAGTTTCGCCCTTAGATAGCCTTTCTTTGAATTCAATAGTTTTCGCTGATAATTCTTTATCGGATAGAACCCTTATTTTTGGTTCCCAATTGTTGACCTGCTCTACAACGGGCATTAATTTTTTTATTTCCTTTTCGTTGGTGCTGCCGAAAATCTTTTTAAAAATATCCAACATTTTAATATGCCTCCCAAACAATTTAAAAAAACCTAAAAATATAAGGGACCCCTTTTCAGGTTCCCTTTTCAGTTTATCTCTTAAATTTTATCACTTAAATATTGCTTTTTCAACATTCCCATCTGAATAAGCCAAAATACCCCTATACCCAAAAGGATATCTCCTATGCTTACTACCCTGGGCCTGGGATAAGGCGGCGGCAGGGGAATTATGTCCCCGAGTAAAATAAGCTTCGTCCAGGCATTTGCCGCGGTATGATAAAGGTAATCCTCGCTGAATAAAAGAGGTAATAAATCATTTAATTTTGCCATTTCTAAGGCCTTCAAAGATACGGGCATCTTACCCTTATTTGCCAGAATAACCATCGCATTTAAAAAAATGCCCAGAAAACAAATTAACATGGGCTTTAGATGAAAATTGGAAAACAGGGCGTAAAGCATTAGACCGTAGGAGATAATCACGAAAAAAATATTGTATTTTACCGCAAATAAATGAAGATCGCCTTTTAAATAAAAGGGGATGTACCTGATTACAAAAGAAAAGAAGATTAAATTTAAATTTTTAAGCGGGAGCTTAGCAAGGTTTAATATATTACCGCCTCTTATAATTCCCACTATTATTGCAAGAATAATAACATCCACCAGCATCTTTAAACGCACTCCTTAAGTTCCTCGCGTTTTTCCAGCACCCTCTTTAAAGCATCTACCACCTCTTCTTTAAATAATACTCCTTTATTTGTTTCAATTTCTTTAAAGGCTTCTTGAGGGGTTAACGCCTTTCTGTAAGGCCTATCCGTTGTAAGGGCATCGTAAACATCCGCCACTGCTATTATGGCCGCCCCAAGGGGGATTTCAGCCCCTTTTAATCCCTTAGGATAACCGCTTCCGTTTAGCCTTTCATGGTGGTGAAGGATAAAGAGGGATGCCTGGGAAAGAAAATCCACATTGTTGGTAATGCTCGCACCCTTAACCGGGTGTTCCTTTATTTTTGCAAATTCTTCATCGGACAGTTTTCCGGGCTTGTTTAATATAATTTCCGGTATTCCAATTTTCCCGATATCGTGGAGAATTGCCGCGTAGTTCAAATTCTGTATTAAATCCTGGCTTAAATTAAGATCTTCCGCAATTGCCACCGCAAGCTTGGCAACCCTTTCTGAATGTCCCCGGGTATAGGGGTCTTTTGCTTCCAAAGCATTGGCAAGGGCTCGAATGGTATCTAAATAGGTTTTTCTCATATCCATGTAAAGTTTGAAGGAATGCCGGGCTACCAAAAGCGGTATTAAAAATAAAATTACCCCCAGTATACCTACGTTAACGTAAATTATTGCTAATAGAACTCCTAAAAAACCGAGGGAAAAGTAATTGGGAATAAGTTTAATGAATATATTTAAAAAATTAAAAAACATAGATTTAGAATATAATAAATATACTACCGTTAGAATCAGTCCGACATTAATAAAAAAGTATATGGCAATCATTAGTAGTATTTTTAGAAAATCGGAATAAATATTGATATTACCTATAGTCCCGCCCAATTTTTCATATGTAAGTCCGGAAATGCTTACCATTATAACAAATATACAAATATTCAAAATTGACTTGTATAAAGGCATAATTTTTATTCTTTTTAATTCAGTTGCGGTAACAGCTATAAATGCTATTATTGTGCTGAATTTAAAGCCGAATATTAAAATAGTGGCCGTATTAATAGCAAAACCAACCGTGATTTCAGTTTGATTTGGTAGGGTTACCGAAAGTAACTCTCCTAATATAAGCATAGTAGTAAATATTACCATTGATGATAATTTACTTATATCATGCAATGGAAAAGTAATAATAGAAATATATAAAAAATATAATGCTAAGGCAACTAATATTAAAAAATAAATCCAAAAAAATTTAGAAACTTTTTTATCCCCCACTAAAAACCACCTGCTTCTTGCTTTCAATTAACATGTTGAAATTTCTATGAAAAATAAAAGGGCCGACAGCTTTATTTAAAATTATGGCCCTAATTTTAAATTGGCGCCGCCGGCTAAAACCAGGGCGAAAAGGGCAAGGATTATCTTAACAAGGGTGTCGTTAATTCTCATTAATTATAGCCTCCTCCTACCTACGGACTCTGCTCCTTCCGCTACCGGAGCAGGCTATAATTTTCGCTTCGCTTAAAAAAATGCTAAATACTGTCGGCCCTTTTATTCGCAATTTTCGGAATTAATTATTATAAGCCTCCTGTTAATGGCATCAAGAGCGGCTCGGGCAGTGGATTCGGGCTTGTCCTGTTTTAGCAATGTAGAACCCAAAAAATACTCTTCCTGTCCGTTTATCGAGCTGGAAATAAGCACTGCCACAGCTTCTTTATCTGAAATTTTATAGCACATCACTTCTTCCAGGTTAAAAACATAATCCTTGTTCAAAAATTTATGTACAGCATCCAAAGTGGCCTGAGCAGATAGTTTCATTAAATTTTTTAAGCTTATACCCCCCACAGCCTTCCCTTCGTATACGGCATTTTCCGGCCCAATAAGGCTAACAATCACCTCGTAAGTTACACCGCTCTTTTTAACATTAATACCGTTCACCTTTAGCCTCAAATGAGTCCTGCTTATTACTTCCTCCCCCACCTGAGCAATGCTTATCTTTTTGTGATCTATGTTAGAACCAAAACATGCTATTAGAGCGGATTCAATGTCCCTGACTATCTGCTTCGGACTTCTGTTGGAATTTGCAAGAACGTGGATTTCGGAAATGCTTCCATCGGAAGAAGTGTTAATCTTTACGGAAATTACATCCTTAATTTTTTTAATGACATCCTCATAACGCTTTATTTCTTCTCTTTCCGTTGTCATACCATCCCTCCATTTAGTATTTTTATGTATTCTACAAAATTACATAAAATTCCTGCAAAATTTACATATTTTATTAAAAACAAAATAAAAAACATAAAAAAATACCCCATCAGGGGTATTTTCACATTCCCATATACGCTTTTTTAACCATCTCGCTTTCCAAAAGCTCCCTGCCGGTTCCCTCCGCCACTATCCTTCCGGTCTGTAAAATATATCCTCTATCAGCCATCTCCAGGGCTTCCTGGACCTTCTGTTCTACCAGCAGTATTGTCATTCCCGATCGGGAGATCTCCTTTAGTATTTCCAGAACTTTATCCACAAGGAGGGGCATCAATCCGAGGGACATCTCATCCACCAGGAGAATTTTGGGCCTGGACATAAGACTCCTTGCTATAGCCAGCATTTGCTGTTCCCCACCCGACAGGGTTTCCGCTTTTTGATTTTCCCTTTCTTTCAAGCGAGGAAAAATCTCGTATACCTCATTTAAGGTTTTTCTCACCAGATTCGAGTCGGAAATTGTATAAGCCCCCAGCAAAAGATTATCGAGAACGCTTAACTTTCCAAAAACCCTTCTGCCCTCGGGAACGTGCGCAATTCCAAGTTTAACTATTTCGTGGGCAGGCATTCGGTCAATTCTTTTCCCCATAAACTCTATTTCCCCGGAAAAGGGTTTTAACAGCCCGGAGATGGTTTTTAAAATTGTCGTCTTCCCCGCTCCGTTTGAGCCTACTATGGACACCAGCTCTTTTTCTTTAACCTCAAAGGATACATCAAAAATCACCGGCACATTGTCATAACCCACATTAAGATTTTTTACTTTTAGCATGATATCTTTCCCCCAGATACGCTTTTATTACTTCCTCATTATTAACGATTTCCTGAGGAGGCCCTTCGGCAATCTTTCTGCCTGCATTTAAGACGATTACCCTGTCGGAAATTGGCATAATGGCTTCCATTATATGCTCCACAATAAGAAGGGTAATACCGCTTTCCCTGAGTTTCACGCAAATCTCCACCGCCTGTTTTATTTCGGTGGAATTCAGTCCTGCCATAACTTCATCCAGCATTACCATTTTGGGCCTTGTTGCCAGAATCCTTGCAAGCTCCAATCTTTTTTTATCCACAATCGTCAGGCTTGAAGCAAGATAATTCCTTTTTTCATAAAGCTGAGTAAATTTAAGAACATCGTCGGCGATTTCTTCTGCCTCCTTTCTGTTTTTGGCCTTTAAGAAAGCTCCGGTTAGTACATTATCCCTTACCGTCATTTCTTTCAGTGGCTTTACAATTTGAAAGGTTCGGGTAAGCCCGAGGGCCGTGATTTTATGCGGAGGCCAGCCGGTAATTTCGGTACCCTCAAAGTAAACCCTGCCCGAAAAGGGTTTATAAAACCCGGTAATACAGTTAAATAATGTCGTTTTGCCCGCCCCGTTAGGACCGATAAGGCTTACAATTTCTCCTTCATTCACTTCAAAGCTAACATCCTCATTGGCCACCAAATTTCCGAATTTCATCGTTACCTTTTCAAGAGAGAGCTTCTGCTTTTTCAACCGAAGTATCCCCCTTCCTGCTTCTTTGTTTTAAAAGCCCAATAATTCCGTTGGGTTCATAACAGGCAATTATAACTATCAGAGCTCCAAAAATAATAAGGTCTATTCCTTTACCGGTACCTCCGAGAAGGATACGGGTATATTCCGAAAGGGGGATAAGCACCGCCGCCCCTATGATAGGTCCGTATATACTTCCGATCCCTCCCAGGACGGTGAGTAAAACGATTTTCATAGAAATTTCCAGGGGGAACACCATAAAGGGGTCAATATATAAAATATACTGGGCGTATAGTGTCCCAAGTATTGCCGTAAAGGCTGCGCTTACCATCATCGCATAAAGTTTGTAAAGGGTGGTATTTATTCCAAGGGCTTCGGCAGCCTCATGGCTGTCTCTTATGGCTTTCAGGTAATACCCCATCCGGTTTTTTTCTATAAACTTCGCTGCAAAAACCACCGCGACAAAAAAGGCATAGGCAATCAGAAAATAAGGTATTTTTGAAGAATGAAACTGAAAATTGACAATCCCTTCTTCAACAATGGGAATGGATATTCCCGTGGCACCTTCCACATAATCCCAGCTTACAAAAATCTGTTTTATTATTTCGGCAATGGCAAGGGTAGCAATGGCAAAATAATGGCCTTTTAATTTAAAACACGGGTAACTTACCACCGCAGAAATTATTGATGCCAGAATTGCCCCGAAAATCATTCCTATCCAGGGAGAAAGGTGAAATTTATAAAATAAAATGGTGGAAGTATAAGCCCCTATCCCGAAAAATGCCGCATGTCCAAAAGAGGTTTGACCCGCAAAACCCGTAATTATATTCCAGGATTCACCCAGTCCGGCAAATATTAAAAACAAAATTAAAATGTGCCGAAAGTTATTATTGGGATATATAAAAGGAAGCATAAATATAATAAGAAGAATTAACGCCAAAATATTTCCCCTGATCCTTTTCACGTCTCACCACCAGCCCCTTTCGTATTACCAATTACCATCCAAACAATCCCTTAGGTCTGAATTGAAGCACCAGGAGATAAAGCAAAAATACCACCGCGTATTTAAACTGGGTTCCCAGGAAAAATCCGCCCAGGCTTTCCGCAAGTCCTACTATTATTCCTCCCAGCAAAGCTCCCTGGATATTTCCAAAACCCCCGAAGGCAACAATTACAAAAGCAAGTAAGCTGTAAAGTGCTCCCGCCTCGGGATATACGGGGAAAAAGGTGGAAAGGAGTACCCCCGCCACTCCGACGCAAATGCCTGATATTCCGAAAGTAACCGCATATACCTTTTCAGTATCTATTCCCATTAGTTTCGCCGTATCCCTGTCCAATGCGGTTGCCTGAATTGCCATTCCCATTCTGGTTTTTTTAACAAAATAATAAATCAGTCCCGTCATTAAGACACTGCCCAGGGCAGCCACCATTTGAGGCATACCTATTATAAGTGTTCCGAAAGCTATTTTCTTGTCGGTTACGATTGACTCGGTAATGAACCTGTAATTGGGAGTCCATAAAAATTGCGCCAAGTTTCTTATAAACAGGCTAAGCCCGAAAGTTGCAAGCAAGGCAGTTAAACCGGGAGCATCCAGCACCTTTTTTATTATCAACTTATAGGTTAAAAAACTTATGGCAAATATGAGGAAGGAAGCCAAAGGAAGGGTGAAAAGAGGATCCCACTTTAAAAGAGCGTACATCCAGAAAGCGGTGTACATGGAAATCATAAGAAATTCCCCGTGGGCAAAATTTATTATGTCCATCACACCCCATATCAAGGTCAACCCTACCGCCACCAAGGAATAAACAAATCCGATCAATATTCCGCTAAGTATTACCTGGCCCAGCATTTTTCATCTCCTTTCCGGATTAACTTTAAGGGGGCTTTAAAAGCCCCCTTTTTTTACTTTTATCTCTTATTCCATTCGGGGAAGGCGGGTACCGGCTGTTTTGTCTGGAAATTCTCCGGCCATACGGCTTCGTAAATTCCGTTTTGAATCTGGGTCATAACGGAAGCGGAATAAATATTCTGTCCATCTTCACCGAATTTAATCTTTCCGGATACAAAATACGGCGCGCTGAATTCAGTGCTCTTTAAAACTTCCATTACTTTAGCAGGATCGGTAGTGCCGGCTTTGTTGATGGCTTCAGCAATCACCATGGCTGATGCAAAATCTTCCAGCGTGGGCCCGTCAATATCCACCCCGGACTTTTTCTTGTAGATCTCGTTTATCTTTGCCAGGTCAGGCATCTTGCTGAACAGTGCGGAAGTAGTAGCATTGGGCCCGGCAAAATAATCTGCATCCTTACCCAGATTTTTCACGAACTGCGGATCCTGATAACCACCACAGTAGGAAAGTACAACTTTTGGAACTACATTCAATTCCTTGTACTTCTTTACAAACATAGTCATATCGCCTATATAGGAAGCATGGAAAATGGCATCCGGTGCCGCTGCCTTTACCTTCTGTACTTCCGTATCCACGTTGGATACATTGGCAGGGTATTTTACATCCAGTACCAGTTCAAAACCGTCGTTTTTATAATTTTCAATGGTTTTCTGCACCATCTGGAACGCATGTACTCCGTACTCATTATCTATATAAACCACAGCGATCTTTTTGATACCCGCGTTAAATTTCTCGTTTAAATACTTCAAATAATCAAAGAAGAATTTGGTTTCCATCCCATCGTGGGGCGCTATCCTGGTAAACCATTTTAAGCCCCTTTCGGTTAAAGCAGCTGAGCTGGAAGAACCCGCAACAAAGGGTATCTGGAACCTTTCTGCCACCTGGCTGGCGGGCTTGGTGGCAGAGCTGTGATAACATCCGATTAACCCTACCACCTTTTCGTTCTGAATTAACCTTTCCGCCTCGGATTTTGCAATTTCCGGATTTGCCTGATGGTCGGCAAAGATAAATTTAATCTTCGCACCTTTCAGATTCGGGAGCCCGGCGGATTTAGCCAGTTCCATATTGATTTCCGGATGCTCACCGTTAATTATTTCCTCCGCCGTCTCTATGGCATACTTTAGTTTTACTCCCGTTGCTGCAGCAGAACCCGTAAGAGGCAATATGGCTCCAATTTTTACCTCCTGCTGCTCTGCGGGTTTTTGCGCTTGCTGGGAACATCCCGGGAGAATTAATGAGGCAATCAATAGTAAGGCTACAATTACGGCTAAATTTTTCTTCACCCTTTAAAACCTCCTTTTCAAGTAATTTTTTTATTTTTTTATTAAATAGTTAAATATATATATTATTAATTCTATAAATTTTTTAAAATACCTCTTTTTTGGCAAATATTTTTTATTTTTACTATGTTTTTCGCATATTATGATATACTGTTTTGTTTTATTGTATTCATATATATAAATATGCAATTATTTGTGTTTGTTATTTATATTTTTGTTTCATAAGGAATCGTAATATCGAAATTTTGCAATAAAAAAGAAAATATCGGCGGATATTGATTGTTATTAACGTCACATTCCGGTTTTCGTCCTTTGACATTCCTGTCATAATTGAAGTATGCTTAAAAAAAGTTAAAAAAATTTTTTTGGAAAGGGGGTTTTCGTATAAGAAACAATACTTTCTGGAAAGGTTTCTGGCAATTAGCCGATCCGAAAATCTGGATCGCCTCTACGGTACCGATGGCAGTAGCCGCTTCATTAGCCTACAGTTTTGAAAATAAATTCCATCTTTTCTGGTTCTTATTAAGCGCAGCAGGGGTTTATCTTATAGAAATAGGTAAAAATGCCGTCAACGAAATCGTTGATTATATATCGGGAGTCGACACCTTTATACCAAAAGATGAAAGGACACCCTTCAGCGGAGGTAAAAAAACCATTGTCGACGGACTTTTAACGGTAAAGGATGTAAGAAATATCGCAATATACACCTTTTTGGCCGCTGTAGCGGTTGGACTTATTGTCTGGTATTTCCGGGAGCCGAAAATATTTTACATAGGGCTTTCGGGAATGGCTCTTTCCATTTTTTACAGTCTACCGCCCTTTATGCTCTGCTACAGGGGACTCGGTGAATTGGCCGTAGGAATAGCCTTCGGTCCACTTGTGCTATGCGGAATGTATTTGGTTTTAGCCAGCAGCATAAGGTATGAAGCAATCATCGCTTCAGTAATTCTCGGTTTCTTAATAGCCAACGTCCTCTGGGTAAATCAGTTTCCCGACTACGAAGCGGATAAAAAAGGAAATAAGAAAAACTGGGTAGTGAGGCTGGGAAAGGAACGCTCCGTTACCATCTTTGCTTTACTTTTTGCCTTAGCTTATTTAACGGATATAATACTTGTCTTATACACAAAAAACCTTGTATTTTTACTTCCTTTAATATCATTACCTCTTTCGGTAAAGGCTGTTAAAGTTGCAAAAGAAAATTTAAATTATATTCCCAAATTCATAGAAGCCAACGCACTAACCGTCCAGATTTATCAGTTAACCGGAATCACTCTGGTAGCAGCTTCACTTATATCGAAGTTTCTAATGCATTAAATCCTTGTGATTGTGATTATTAAAAATAATTTTTGCCAAACGAGGAGGATTTTTCATATTTCCGTATAATATAATTATTAGATTAAAAATTATAAACTAAAAATAAAATGATTTTGAGGAGGTTTTTCTATGAAAAAATTTATTGCCGCAATATTATGCCTCTTAATTGTTGCATCGCTTTTAGCAGGTTGCTCATCTTCAAAACAAGGCCAACAGCAACAACAACAGCAACAGCAGCAGCAACAACAAACTCAGCCCGCGCAGGAAGCTTTAAAAGACGGAGTTTACTATGCTGAAGCAAAGGACTTCGACTCTCATGGTTGGAAACCCATGGCCACCGTTATCGTAAAGAATGGAAAGATTACTAACGTATTTTTCGATTATATAAGCAAGGAAGGTAAATTAAAGACTTTTGATGCAGAATACGCAAAAAATATGAAAGCACAAACCAAAACAACTCCCCACGACGCTATTATGGCTTTAGAAGAATCATTGATAGCAAAGCAAAAGGTTGATGCTGTAGACGCTGTTTCCGGCGCTACCAGCACTTCCAACGACTTTAAAGCTATTGTGGCAGAAGCCTTAAAAAATCAGGTAACTTCTCAGGGACAGTATAAAGATGGACTTTACAAGGCCATGGAAAAAGATTTTGACAGCCACGGCTGGAAGGCAATGGTAGCGGTAATAGTAAAAGACGGAAAAATTGCTTCCGTATTCTACGATGAAATCAACAAAGACGATAACACCAATTACAAACTCTCCAATGCAGATTACGCAAAGAACATGGAAGCTCAGACAAAAACAACACCTGCAAAAGCCTATGAGGCTTTGAGCAAATCTCTCTTAGAAAAACAAGATCCAGCAGCTGTTGATACAGTAAGCGGTGCAACAGGAACAACTCAAAAATTCAAGACCTTAGCTTCGGAAGCTCTATCTCTTGCAAAATAAATCATAGATAAAGTAAAAAAATTGAAGGCATTTAAAATGCCTTCAATTTTTTTAGCAAAAATTCCCAAAAAATTTTATCAAATTAGTTTGGGAACTTATTGTATATTTTATGATAAACTTAATTAGGAAAACAATATTAAAAAGAGAGGTCGTTGTATGTCAAAAACTGCCTATGAAATTATCAAAGATGAATTAAAAGAAGTGGAAGCGCTAATCAGGAATCAGTTTTCCGAAAATTTCGGACTTATTTCTCAAGCTATAAATAGTACTGTTTTAAGCGGGGGTAAGAGGTTAAGACCTGCCCTTTTACTTTTATGCGCTAAAGCCGGAAAAGATTACGATAAAACAAAAGCCCTGAATTTAGCCTGTGCTGTGGAATTAATTCACTCTGCCACCCTTATTCACGACGATATAGTGGATGACTCTAAATTCAGAAGAGGAATGCCGACCCTCCAATCCCTTTTTGGTAAAGACGCAGCGGTATACGCCGGTGATTACGTTTTAATAAAGGCATTTAATTTTCTGTACTCCGTGAAGGATTTTGATATTATCCATCTATTTTCCAGGGTGATGGAAAAAATTGTTATAGGTGAAATAAAACAAAAAGAAGATGTATTTAAAATAATTTCTTTTAACGATTATTTTAAAAGGATAAAGAAAAAAACGGCCCTTCTTTTCGGGCTTAGCTGCGAAGTGGGAGGAATAATTTCCGGTACGGATAATGATAAAATAAGAGCCCTAAAAAATTTCGGCGTAAATTTCGGCATAGCCTTTCAAATAATAGATGATATTTTGGATTATACGGGAAGCAGAGAAACGCTGGGAAAAAGCCCCGGAAATGACATAAAAGAAGGGGTAATTACTTTACCCCTTCTTTTAGCAATATCATCGCCCCGTTATAAGGATCTGCTAATTCAACTAATAGAGGGTATCAAGATAGGAGAGGATAATTCTTCCCGTATAGTAGAAATCGTCCTTGAATCAGGGGCAATAGAACGTTCTAAAGAATATGCCAGGAGGATACTTGAAAAATCTATGAAGAACCTGAACATTATTGAGAATTTAACCGTTAAGAGTGCTCTGGAATACCTTGCCCTGTCCTCCATTGAGCGTACCTTTTGATGCAGGCTTTCCTCCTCTTAAAATTCTCTTACCAAATTTTATCAGGGCTGGTATGAGGTATTTATCAATACCGAAGGAATGCCCGGCACCGGAAAATAGAACAGCGATGGTTACCATAAAGAACCACATGTCACCGGAACCCGATATCATGAAGTTAATAAGCATAAAAAGCGATCCTAAGGATGCAAGGGTTGTAAAAAGACCCAATATCAAGCAAACACCTATGGCAAGCTCCGAAAGAGTAATCAATGTCTGGAAGAACAGCGCATGGGGGAAGACAAATTTCTCCATAAAATGCACGTACCATTCCGGTGTATTTGGACCAATTGGACTTGTAGAAGCTCCCGCTACAAGTTTTGTTCCTTCTGCAAGCCAGCCCGAATGTACCTTTTCCAATCCCGAAAGCAGCCAGCGGTAACCTAAGTAGATTCTCAATATGGCTACCCAGAATACACTTGTTGTAACACTCACATTGTCTACGATAAAAGACCTGTCTCTGAGCTTTTCTACAAATTGTTTCTTGAAGTACTCTTTTACAAAACCAATTCCACCCACCAGATACAAGTAGTGCATATCGGCTGCGTGTTTAATAAATTTAGCTGGAAAACCGGTTAGTTTTCTGCCCATTACCTGAGCCACACAATATCTATCTCCTAAGGAAACCATATTGCCGTGCAGGTTCAGCTTCAACGGCTTTTTGGATTTTCCGGTAATATCAGCATAAATGTTATAGGCTGCACATTCACCTGACTGCATAGCAGATTCCACCAGGGCAGGCATTACACTCTTTTTCTCATCGGTATAGAAGGCTACATCCCCTATGGCGTATATACCCTTTTCGCTCGTCTCCATGTATTCGTTTACAACAATTCTGCCCCTTCCGCCCGTCGCAAGTCCCAGTTTTGAAGCAATACTGCTTCCTCTAACACCGCCCGTCCATATTAATGTACGGGTTTTTATTTCTTCTCCAGACTTTAATATTACTTTGTCTTCTTCTACTTTTACAATGGGAGAATTTGTGAGTATTCTTACATTGTGCTTTTCCAGGTAATTTTTCGAAACATTTATTAATGAATCGTCTAAGTTGGGAAGTATTTTGGGAAGGGCTTCCACTACCACTAAGGATACTTCTTCTTTGTTGACCTCGCCTTTCCTGGCTAATTCATCCACCCATTCTACCAATTCTCCTACCATTTCGATACCGGTAAAGCCGCCGCCACCCACCACAAAGGTGAGTAATTCTTTTCTCTTTTCGATGTCCTTTTCCCTTTTGGCTTTTTCAAACATTTCTTCAATATGCTGCCTTATTTTCACCGCATCCTCATAGGACCACAGGGTAAAAGAGTTTTCCTGCATACCCGGGATATTGAAAAATTCGGGCTCGCTTCCGCAGGCTAAGAGAAGATAATCAAAGTTGTACTCTCCCTTTTCGCCTATAAGTTTTCTGTTCTTCAAATCAAAATCTTTAATTTCGTCTACAACAAGCTCTACTTTCGTTTCTTCGAGAGCTATATCCAAAGGATAGCATACACCTTCGGGTTTTATTCTTTTGCCCGCAACTTCATGAAGCTGAGTAAGGTAAACCTGGTCTTTGCTTCGATTGATTAGATAAAGTTCCACATCCTTGTGCTTTTTAAAAAGCTTGTTCAGGGCAAGTGCTGCCGTTAACCCCCCGAATCCTCCGCCCAGAACAACGATTTTTTTCGTATGCATTAACATATCGCCTCCTGTTATTGTTTTTATAACTTATCTATATATTATATTTCTATGATTTTTTTTTTAAACCTTCTTTTTTTGTAAAAAAATCCTTAAGATTCTTCTCCCTCTCCTTTAAGTACTCCTAAGGGTTTTAATCTTACCACCGGCATCGTAAGTTCAGCATCCACCAGGGTGTTTACCACCTCATCGATATCCTTATAAGCGAGGGGAGCTTCATCCAGCAAAGATTTCAAGTCTTTTGAAGCTATTAAAACATTTTCCACCTGTTTTAAAAGCTCTTCTTTTGTGAATTCCTCCTTGGCCCTTTTCCTGGACATTACCCTTCCGGCACCGTGATTTACGGAGTTGAAGGTTGCTTTTATATTTTCCGATCCTATTACCACATAGGAAGCGGTTCCCATACTTCCGGGAATTATGGCGGGATGCCCCGTCTTTTTATAAACTACAGGGTTATCGGGATGCCCTGCAGGTAAAGCCCTCGTAGCTCCCTTTCTGTGAACCAGCAACCACTTTCCACCGTGCATTTCTTTTTTTGCTATATTGTGAGCTACATCGTAGAGTACATCTAAACCTAATTCCTTCTCGTCCTTTTTAAAAACCCTGCAGAAGGCTTCCCTGACAAAATATGTTATAAGCTGTCGGTTGCAAAAGGCGTAGTTGGCAGCTGTACCCATTGCCCCTAAGTATTCCATCCCATCCTTAGAATGAATGGGAGCACATGCGAGTCCTTTAACCGGAGCAAAGGTTTTGTTCTTATCCTGATTATCCCACATCTTTTTCGAAAACTCCGTACAAATCTGATGGCCGAATCCCCTGCTGCCCGTATGAATAAGTATATATACAAAGCCTTTTTTTAATCCGAAGAATCCAGCAATATTTTCATCGAATACGTTGCTTATCCTGCCTATTTCAATAAAATGGTTGCCTCCTCCTATTGTACATAACTGATCCGCTCTTTCCCTGGCATTTTTGGGCACGCATCCGGCATCCGCAAAAGGTATTCTACCCTCATCCTCTATTCTTAAAACATCCTCTTTTCTGCCGTATCCTGCATCTATAAAAAATTTTACCCCGGTAGAGGCAATTGCTTCTAAATCAATTTTCCGAAAAGCCTTTACCGCACTGGATTTTCCTACTCCCGATGGTACATATTCCGATATTATTTCTAATATTTTCCTTAATCTCTCTTTCGTTAATTCTTCTGCAGGAATACGGGTGGTAATAAGCCTAACTCCGCAGTTAATATCCATTCCCACAGCTCCTGCCGATACCACTCCCTCTTCCCAGTCCGTTGCCATGATTCCTCCTATGGGAAGGCCAAACCCCGTATGTATATCCGGCATCCCCACCACCGGGCTTACCACACCTTTAAGCATTGAGGCGTTATAAAGCTGTCTTAGAGACTCATCTTCAAGAAATTCATTAAAAAGTTTGTCGCTTAAGTAGACATGAATATTGACATTTGTTTCCTCGTTTTGCAGCTGGTAAAGGTTAACAGAAATCTTTTTTAATTTTTCTTTCATAGGTATAAATTACCTCCTCAAATTTTAGCTACTTACTGAAACAGTTTATAAATCTAAGGGAAAAATACAGAAGGAGGGATAATTATGTACGAATTCATCCCAAAAAGGGCTTTTTTCGAAAAAGACGCGTTAGAGTATCCTATGGGTAAAAATATATATTTAAAACTGCAAGAGCTCGGCGTAGATACACAGATAATAGGGACCCACAACAGGGTGACGGGAATTCCGGGAAAAACTGCCCAGGAAGCTTATTTAGAAGCGAAAAGAACCCTGGTGGTAGGCGTAAGGCGCACTCTGGATTTTGAAACCTGTAAACCTTCTGCCCATTATCAACTTCCTTTAGTAACAAGCTGTCCAGGAGAGTGCGAATACTGTTACCTGAATACAACCCTGGGTAAAAAACCCTACATCAGGGTATATGTCAATATTGACGAAATCCTAAAAAGGGCAAAAGATTACATGGAAAAAAGGGCGCCGGAAATAACATTGTTTGAAGGATCGGCTACAAGCGATCCCCTGCCGGTGGAAATCTATACCGGTTCTCTCAGGAAAACTATTGAATTTTTTGGAAATCAAGAAAAGGGGTTATTTAGATTTGTAACAAAATTTGTTAATGTGGACCCTCTGCTTGAAGCAAAGCACAATAAAAGAACCACGGTCCGCTTCAGCATTAACTCGGGAACAATTATAAAACAATTTGAGCATAAAACCCCATCCCTGGAAGATCGTATTGGGGCTGCTTTAAAACTGGCAAAAAAGGATTATAAAATAGGGTTTATGATAGGGCCTATTATTTATTACCCCGCCTGGGAATACGAGTACGATAAAATGTTATCAAAATTAGCCGAAAGCTTAAAGGGGTATAAGGATACTCTGGAATTTGAGTTAATCACCCACAGGTTCACGGTAAAAGCAAAGAAAAATATACTGCAGGTATTTCCAAAGACGAAATTGCCTTTAGAAGAAAAGGAAAGAGTTTTTAAATTCGGGCAGTTCGGATACGGCAAGTACCTTTACCCTGCCGAAAAAATGCAAGAGCTCAAAAGTTTTTTTGAAGAAAAAATCCGGGAATACTTCCCGGCATATAATATACTTTATTTCGTTTAAGATTCCTCCTCAAAGGACAAAACAAACTTTTTTGCCTTTACCCGTTCTAAGGAATTAAGCTCCTTTTGAAGTTCTTCAATTTCTCCATCGCTTCCGCAGAGCTGCAGGATAATAAGCCCTTCGTCGTAACACTGCTTTTCATCCACCTCGTGAAGCCCAAGTCTTGCTTTGATGATGCATCCGTGTTTGGTGAGGATTTCCTGAACCTTCGGAGCAGAGGCATTTCTGTTGTCGACCAAAATGCCCATTATGGTGTGGCACTTCATAAAAATCCTCCTTTTTATTTTTATATTTTAATATAAATCGGGTCTTCTGTCCTCGTACACCGGGAGGTACCTCCTTATTTTTTCAATCTTATTCAGGTTTATAGTATGGCAAAGGCTGTACTCTTTATCTTCCAGTTCTACCTCCACTTCCCCCCAGGGATCTACCACCATGGATTTCCCGGGAAAAACAGTATTTCCCTGCCTTCCCACCCGGTTTACACCTATGACGTAGATTTGATTTTCGATTGCCCTAACCACATTTAAAAGCTTCCAGTGGTTTTCCCTTGGGATGGGCCATTGAGCCGGTACAAAAAGAACTTTTATTCCTTCAAGGGATATTTTCCTTATAAACTCGGGAAATCTAAGGTCATAACATATAACTACACCGCATTTTACTCCATCGATATCAAAGGTAATCGTCCTGTTTCCCGATTCCAAAAACTTTTCTTCCTTCATCAGCCTGAAAAGATGAACTTTATCGTACCTTTCTATTACCTCTCCCTGTCTGTTTATAATGTACGAAGAATTGTAGACCTTTGTTTTGCCTTCAACCTTCCTTTTATCTGCTATGGAACCCGCTACGATGTTCACACCGTATTTTCTTGCAATTTCCTGCAAATTAACTACCGAAGGATATCCTTCCTCGTCCGCCAATTCCAGAAGGTTTTTCAGGTCGTACCCGGTATTCCACATTTCGGGCAGTACGATAACATCCACATTTTTATTTTTTTCCATTACATCCTTTATTTTATCCATAACCCTTTTTCTATTATTCTCTACATTGCCATCTTCTATGGTCAATTGTATTAGCGCCACCTTTAAGCCACTCTTTTCAGTCTTCATTTCCAAAATTCCATAATATCCGAACAGTTTTTCTAAGTTCGGATAACCGGGATATTTGTATTCCGCCTTTTACAGCCTTTCCCGGCAGGCGGTATTCAGGCACATATTGTCTTTCCATATACTGCACAAGTCCGTCAACCAAAGCATAAGCCTCTGCATTACTTAAATAGCCGTTTTTTCTTATGATTTGTAAATAAGTAGTTTCATCAATTATTTTTTCTTTAAAAAGTTCTTCTATATCATTATAATTGCTATTTAGTATTTTATTTAATATGCGGATATAATCCTTTGCAGTTATAGGCTGGTCTTCACGGAAATCCTTCAAAAATTTCGTATCTATTTTTAATTTTGAATGACAATTAATAAGGCTAAACATTTTATTAAAAGTATTCATTGTAGCAGTATCATTCAAACGATAATCGTTCTGATATCCTTTTGAGAGCATAGCCTTATTTCGAAGCCGCCTAATATAAGGATAGGCCCAGCTTTTCTTTTCAGGATGTTCAATTTTTATAGGTGTTAGATCCACTCCTTGCTTTTTTAAGATTGCCCGAATTTCCATTATTGCTTTGTAGGAGTGTGCAATTTCTCTGAAAGATATTTTTTTAGTTATGGCATATTTTGCAGCAACTCCTGCGGCCTGTCCTAAAGCCATTCCCACCGGTACTGTCCTCGCACTGCCGTGTGCTATAGTATCATAACTTGCACAGCGGCTTGCTACTAAAAGACCTTCAATCTTTTTAGGCACCATAACTCCAAAGGGAATACCATAAGGATTTGTGCCTGAAAGAGCAACACCTGCTTCTCCCTTTTTTCTAGCTTGAATATCTATAGGATAACTTCCAAAAGCAACTGCAATTTCCTGATTTCTGTTTTCAAATACGTCATCCGCAGTCAAAGTATATTCTCCTTCAATGTGCCTTGATTCTCTTACATAAAGCTCTGGAGCAACGCCGACAAGTTCAGCCTTTTCAAAACCAGGAGCATTTTTCCTCATAAATTCGATAATAGCCGGCAACTCCCTCTTAGCCTTTTCTATAGCAGCTTTTTTTTCTTCTTTAACCAAAGGATTAACATTAAAAATTTGCAGTGCATTAATAACAACCGTTCCATCTTTTTGCTTTCCAATGTTTAACCCTCTAATCTGAATGCTTAGATCCTTAGTAGGAGCCTTAAACATTACTGCATATCCCCATGCACTTGTATTATTTGCCCCAGTAAAGGGATTCCCATCATTTTGAAGATAAGTTACTACTTTTTGCCAATTTACATTTTTTAATGAAAACATAAGGGTTACAGCCCCTACATCTCCAGGAAATCCAAAGTCTTCCCTACCAAATTTATAAGGCACCCCACACATTGCAGCTATGTCAGCATCTTGGGTTGAGTCAATAACTACTTTCCCGAAAACATTATATTTTATCCCCCTATATTTAAAAGTAACTCCTCTTATCGTATTCTCTTTAATAATAGGTTTAATATCCGATACTTCTAACATTACTTTTACTCTTGATTTTTTCAGCATATCTTCAAAAACACGTTGTGCAGTAGGTATATCAAAAGAAGCCCCTCCTCCTACGCTCCTATGAAATTCTAAAAAAATCCCTTTATTTACTATTTCTCTAGTATTTTTGCCTTTATAATTTAAATCTAACATATTTAGCCACCCAACAGTGTAAAGCCCACCTACCCTATCCCTATGGTCTATTAATAGTGTTTTTAGACCGTTTCTCGCTGCAGATACAGCAGCAGCGATTCCCTCAGGGTCTGAACCAACTACAATTACTTGAAAATTCATAATTTGAGTTTTTACGGTTGTGTCTACTATATTCTCGAAACTATCATATGCTAATACTTCTACAGGGATATTTAAGGTTATTGAAATAATAATAAGTATACTAATCCACCGTTTCATTAATCATCCTCCGGCTTATTTACAATACAATCAGTTTTTGTAAATTATTATTATCTATTTTATTATTATAGCAGTTTATTTACAATTAATCATTATCCTCATGAAATCTATAAACCTTTATTTCATGCTATTTTGTAAAAATACACAAGCTCTTTAATAGGCTTTAAGTAAAATAATACATTATAAATTTTATTTTTAATATAAATATACCATAATATAGTGAAACTTTCACACTTTTACCACCACCGCATATTATAAAATTAGAAATCTCAATAA
>NZ_JBNARB010000017.1:0-55124 GCF_049723235.1 Thermovenabulum sp.
TTGTGGTGAGATGGTGAGTTTTTAAAAAAAAACCTAAAAATACTTGACGCGATCTCAAATGTAATTTACTATTGAATAATAAAAGATCTTGTGGTATTATATTTATTGCATCAGGATGTGCCGAAGTGGTGGAATTGGCAGACGCGCTGGACTCAAAATCCAGTGGGCCCCAAACCCGTGCGGGTTCGACTCCCGCCTTCGGCACCATTTTATTTTGATAGAAACTTCCCCAAAAGGGGAAGTTTATTGTTTGGTATGTATTGGTATGTATTGATATGTTATAATATTGGTGTAAAGTAAAAATATTTAAGAAGGGTAGTTCGTGCAAAATGAGAAAAATTCTGAATAAAGATGAAGTTATTTCTTGTATAAAAGGGATAATCGATCCTAAGGAATATATAAAATTCGCTTATATTTTTGGTTCGTTTGCAGAAAACAGAGAAAAAAAAGATAGTGATATTGATATAGGATTGTTTATTTCGGGGATTGGGGAGGAAAATTACTTTAACATAAAAGTTGATATACAATTGGAAATTCAAGAAATTATTAAAAAAACTGTAGATGTTATAATTATGAATACCGCGCCTCCTTTTTTAAACCATGAAATTTTTAGAAATGGTATTATTATAAAAAACGACGATCCTGCGTTACTTTCACAATTCAGAGCAAAGAACTTTTATTATTACCTGGATCAAATGTATATTATAAATTCTTATTTAAAATCGGTTAAAGAAAAGATAGGGATGAATTTGAAAAATGGTTAAAAAGGAAATAATTTCAAAAAAGATTAATTTAATAAAATATCATTTAGATAGAATAGTTTTAAAAAGTAATATTTCTTTGCAGGAATTTTTGAATAATGAAGATGTTAAAGATATCGTTTGTCACAATTTATTTGTTGTACTGCAAAATATCATTGATATTTGCAATCACATTATTTCGGATGAGGGAATGGAAGAGCCCGTTTATTTATCGGATATGGCGGATATTTTAGCAAAAGAAAAGGTAATACGAAAAGAATTGATAAAGCCCTTAAAAAAAATGATGGGTTTGAGGAATTTACTGGCTCATCAATATGGAGATATAGATTTTAAGGTTATTTATTTTATCGTGCAAAATGAGTTAAAAGATATATATGTTTTCATGGAAGATATAATCTCGTATTCAAAGTTATAATAAAAGCCAATTCAAGCACTTTATCGGATACTCTATATATTGATTATTTCGTACAATTTTTTATAATATATTATAAAAGATATCTTTTAGCTTTCAGGTGCCCCAAAAAAGGGGAGAATAGGGAACCGGGTGAAAATCCCGGGCGGTCCCGCCACTGTAACGGGGATTCCCTTGCAATGTGCCACTGGGAAACCGGGAAGGCGTAAGGGAAGGTGAACCGAAGCCAGGAGACCTGCCTGAAGAGCTTACATCCTCGGGATGATGGTAAAGTCCCTGAGTTGTGTATTTATACGCAGCTTGGGGACTTTTTAATTTATAAAATTTAAAGGAGGGACTTTATGGAGATTTTAAAAGAAGCCATAAAGAGTATTGGCGTGCTGGATGAGATGTCAATGAAAAAGGCTCAAGAAAGGCTTGACAGTCTTACAAAGCCGCGGGGAAGCCTGGGAGTTTTAGAAGAACTGGCGGTAAAGGTAGCGGGTATAAAAAAAGAGGTATTTCCCCGGATAAATAACAAGTTTGTTATTGTAATGGCCGGGGATCACGGAGTGGTAAAAGAAGGAGTAAGCGCTTTCCCCCAGGAAGTAACACCTCAGATGATCATAAATTTCCTTTCCGGTGGTGCGGCAATTAATGTACTTTCCCGTCATGAAGGGGCAAAAATAGTATGTGTGGATGTGGGCACAGCAGCGGATGTGGAGCATCCGGATTTACTTGTAAAAAAAGTAAAAAAAGGTACCGACAATATGACAAAAGGGCCGGCCATGAGCAGGGAAGAAGCCATAAAGGCAATTGAAGTGGGTATTGAAACCGCCTGGGAAGTTATAGATAAAGGAGCCGACCTACTTGCAACGGGCGATATGGGCATAGGTAACACAACGCCGAGCAGCGCTATTTTGGCGGTTTACGCCGATGAACCGATTGAAAATTTGGTGGGGAGGGGGACCGGCGTTGACGATGAAAGGTTATTAAAGAAAATAAATGCGGTGAAAGAAGCTATAAAAATAAACAGGCCTGACCCCGATGATCCAATTGACGTACTGTCTAAGGTGGGTGGTTTGGAGATTGGCGCAATTGCGGGCTGCATTCTTGGGGCGGCTTCCAGAAGGGTTCCTGTTATTATAGACGGGTTTATTTCTACTGCCGGCGCATTGATAGCATCAAAAATCGAGCCTAAGACGGTAAACTTTATGATCCCGTCTCATGTTTCGCAGGAACCCGGGCATAAAGTTATGCTGAAACTTTTAGGGCTTGAACCCATGCTCCATATGAATATGCGCCTCGGAGAGGGCACCGGGGCCGTCCTGGCAATGAATTTGGTAGAAGCTGCTTTAAAAATAATTAAAGAAATGGCTACCTTTGAGGAAGCCGGTGTTTCAAAAGAATTATAATTTATTTATATTTTAAATCATCTACATCCTGTTGGCATAAAACGCAATTTTTCCCTTTTTCTTTTGCCCTGTACATCAGGTCATCCGCCCTTTTTATCAAACTATCAATTGTATCGCCCTCCATGTAACTTGCCACCCCAAAGCTTGCGGTGACTTTTTCGGGGCAAGGTAGAGTGATTCGGGATATATTCTCCCTCAACGTTTCTGCTAAAATAGAAGCTTTATCTACCGGCGTGCTGGGGAGAAATATAATAAATTCTTCACCACCCCAGCGCGCCAAAGTATCAGCCTTCCTGATTCTTTCTTTTATAGTTTTTACTACATACTTTAAGGTTAAGTCACCTATATTGTGACCGTAAAGGTCGTTTATTCTTTTAAAATTATCAATATCGAGCAAAATAATCGAAAAGCTTCCACCGTAACGTTTAACCCTTTCAATCTCTTCTTGCAGTTTTTTTAAAAGATATCTCCGGTTAAAAGCTCCTGTTAAATCATCCGTATAGGATAATCTGCGAAGTCTTATTGCCTGTCTTTTTATTTTTTCCTCAAGAATTTTTCTTTCGGTGATATCATCAAGTATAATTAGAGCCCCTGCAACTTTCCCGCTCTCAATATGGGGTTTTATATGAACCCTTGCCCAGAATTCCTTTCCCCATATGGATTTATAAAATACTTCATAAATTATGGTTTTATTATTTTTCAGGCATTCCTTTAGTTTTGCCGAGAATCCGTATCCCACAAGGTGAGGGAAAGTCAGCAAATTTATTTTTTTGGTTACCTCTTCTGAAGGTGAGCCCAGAATTTCCAGAACCTTGTTATTGATATATATTATATTCCCGTTATTGTCACATCTTAAAATGCCTACGGGTGCATTTTCTGCCAATTCATAATATATCCTCCACATGTTCTCAATTTCTGTCTGAGATTTTTTTCTTTCGGTAATATCTCTTGCTATGCCAACCGCATGCCATTTTTCATTTAATTTCAAAGGTGAAAGCGTTAGCTCAATAAAAACTTTTTCACCATTTTTGTTTTTTGCAGTCAATTCTATCGGGTTTTCCAAAAAACTCAGGTCTCCAGTTTTTCTAAAATTATCAAGGTAATCCTTAAACAGTGTTTCTGCTTTCTCATAGTTATAAGCGAGTATTCTGTGTACATCCTGGTTTATAATTTCCTTTTCCGAATACCCAAAGATTCTTTCGGCAGCGGGATTCCAGAAAACTACTTTTCCCTCGTCGTTAATAACTACAATAGCATCAAAGGCAAAAACGGTAAGTAATTTAATTATATAGTCCTTTTCCGCAAGCTTTTTTTCAAAGACTTTTTGATAGGTAAGATCTTGTACATTAGCAACGCATAATTTCTTTCCAAGGTAATCCAGCATATTCAGTTCTACCTGTACAGGATAGGTAGTTTTATCCTTTCGAAGATGATAGGTTTTAAAAGTTACTGAGGTTTCCTTCTTATCGGATAATTTCTGGATTAATTCCCTGATGGGACTTTTAATGATTTCTGGCGCTATATCGCGAGGAGATAAATTTTTTATTTCCTCTTCTGAATAGCCAAGGTTTTCCCGGGCTTTATTATTTGCGGTGATAAATTTATTGATTTGTAAATCCGTAATTAAAAGCTCATTGGGAGCGTTTTCAAAAATATATTTAAACATACTGGCAAGGCTGTTTGCTCTGTAAAGCTTTAATGCCATTTCAATAGCGGAAATAATTGCCTCATTGCTTACCTTTTTTTCTAAGTAACCATATGCCGTTGTTTCCTTTATTCGATTGATTATTTCCGGGGAGGTCTTAGCCGTCAAAAATATTATGGGAATATCCTTTTTTTGAAGGATCTTTTTTGCTGCCTCTATTCCGTCCATTTCGTCTCCGAGTTCTATATCCATTAAAATCAGGTCGGGTAAAAATGTATAAAAGACCATATCCATAGCTTCAAAAGGATTAGATGCGGTCTGGACTTCATAGCCATTTGCAGAAAGAAGATCCGACATCATTAACCTTAAAAGACGGCTGTCATCTACGACAAGTATTTTTATCCTTTCAGAATCTGAAGTTCTATTGTCAGATATTCCCATTTACGTGCCCCCTCAAGAAAATGTTAAAATTTAGCTTTTAATCAGTATTATACCATTTTGATTTTTATATGTTATCAGGTATTTACAGGTTTATGAAATTTTTTATTATTATCAAAGAATGATAAAGGATGTGGTTCTACCGGCAGGTTTTTAAAATACGGATTTTTTGAGCTTAAGAAGCTTTAAAATTCTTACAGATAAGATATAATTAAAATGATGATTATGTTATTTTCTTTTTTAAAAAATAGACAAAATAAAACGGGGGGGAACTCGCCGGTCCATTCCCCGCGGGTGGTGTCCTTCTGAGTTTTAGGAGGTAAAATTGTGAACATCGAAAGGAACAAGGATAATTTTCGGGAGATGTTTAGAAAAAAGGACTTTATGGCATTAAAAGAAGAAATGTCTATGTTACCCAGTCAGGATGTGGCTGAAATATTAAACCAAATGGAAGCAAAAGAAAGTTTAATTGCTTTTAGACTCCTACCCAAGGATAAAGCAGCAGATGTATTTTCGTATTTATCTGACAAAATAAGAGCCGCTTTTTCCAAAATGATTGAAGAAGATGAATTGAAAAGCCTCATCGAAGATTTATTTTTTGATGATAAAATAGATTTTTTGGAAGAAATGCCAGCTAATGTGGTTAAGAAAATACTCCAAGGGACACCGGAAAGCGAACGAAGGTTAATTAATCAATTTCTGCAGTATCCAGAGCATTCAGCTGGAAGTATTATGACGATTGAATTCGTAGATTTAAAAGCCGATATGACTGTAGAAGAAGCCCTTTCTCATATACGCTATACAGCACCAAAGAAAGAGACCATTTACACATGCTACGTTATAGATAAGCAAAGGCACCTTTTAGGAACTGTCTCTTTAAAAGACCTTGTAGTATCTGAAACGAATCGAAAAATCGAGGATCTTATGGACAAACATATAATTGCGGTAAAAACCGATGATGACCGGGAATACGTAGCTTCACTTTTTAAAAAATACGACCTATTAAGTATGCCCGTAGTGGATCGAGAAAACCGGCTGGTTGGGATAATTACAATCGATGACGTTGTGGATGTTCTAGAACAAGAAAATACAGAAGATATTCAGAGGATGGGAGGAATAAGACCAAGCGAGGAATCGTATTTTAATCAGAGCCCTTTTACGATGGCCAAAAATCGATTACTATGGTTAATTGCCCTTATGGTTTCTGCTACCTTTACTGGGCGTATTATACAATGGTATGAAGAACTTTTACAAACTATGGTAATACTTGCCGCATTTATTCCAATGCTTATGGATACTGGAGGGAATGCAGGTTCTCAATCTTCCACAATGGTTATTAGAGGACTGGCTCTGGGTGAAATAAAATCACGAGATGCTTTAAAAGTTATGTGGAAAGAACTTGTCGTTAGTATTATTGTAGGTATATCTCTTGCAGGTTTAAATTTTATAAGGCTTATCGCTATCGAAAAAGTAAATTATTCAATAGCTTTTGTGGTAAGTACTACTTTGATTGTTGTGGTAGTACTGGCGAAAGTAGTAGGCGGACTGCTTCCACTTCTTGCTAAAATGGTTAAAATCGATCCTGCGATAATGGCAAGTCCCTTAATTACTACAATAGTCGATGCCATGGCGCTTATTTCTTATTTTAAGATTGCCAGGGTATTTTTAAAAATTTAAGATTTTTATGCTACGTTTGATATTGAAAAATAAACGATTTGTATTATAATAAAAATAAAGTAAATTCAAACTGAATACGGTGAACTCAGGGGTGCTTTTAGCTTAAAAGGGAAAGCGGTGAAAATCCGCTGCAGCCCCCGCTACTGTATACGGCGACGAATCCAGTCCCACTGGGAAACCGGGAAGGGTGGAGGAGGATGACCCGTGAGCCAGGAGACCTGCCTCTGGGTAAATGCCGGTCCTTCGGTGGGAAGGGAAAGGCAAAAGGACGAACTTTAAACTGCAAAAAGCCTACCCTTTGGGTAGGTTTTTTTAATACTCTCCGCCGAAGGTGGAGAGTAATTTTTTTGATGAGGTGCGTTATGAAGGGAATCGTAATCTCAGCTCCTTCCAGCGGAAACGGAAAAACTTTGTTTACAATGGGGTTGATAAAAGTATTAAAAGATATGAGTTTTTCAGTATTCCCGTGCAAGGTAGGACCGGATTACATCGATACGGGGTTTCTAGGGAGGGCCGCGGAGGTAACCGCTCAGAATATAGATCCTTTTCTTCAGGGGAAGGATTATAAAAAACTGATAGAAAAAAATAACGACCTTTGTGTAATTGAAGGGGTCATGGGCTTTTTCGACGGTATTTCCAATACATTTATAAATTCCACCTTTCATATAACGAGGGAACTCGGCTTGAATTCGGTGCTCGTATACACACCGAGGGGAGAAATGTTTTCGGCAGCGGTAAAGATCAAGGGGATGGTGGATTTCAGTAAAGGGGCAATAAAAGGTGTGGTGTTAAACAGGGTTTCCCCTACCACTTATAAGTTATTAAAAGAGGCCATAGAAAAATGCGCGGGTGTAAAGGTGCTGGGTTATATTGAAGAGGACAAAGGGCTTGCAGTAAATTCCCGGCATCTCGGGCTCATTCAGAATACGGAGATAGAGGGGTTTGACGAAATCCTGGACAGAATGGCCTATCGTATAAAAGAAAGCGTGGATGTAAAAGCGCTGCTTGGGCTTTTTGAAGAAATAGACCTGCCCGGAGACGGATTTATCCAGCCCTTAAAAACCAACCGCAAAGCAGCTGTAGCATTTGATAAAGCCTTTTCCTTTTACTACAGGGAAAACATTAATATTTTATCAAACCTTTTTGATGTTACTTTTTTTTCTCCGATGAAAGATAAACGCCTTCCCGATTGCGATTTCCTTTATATAGGCGGGGGATATCCCGAGGTCTTTAAAGAGGAGCTTTCGGAAAACCGCTCCATTCTCAGTTCCATAAGGGAATTTGCCGAAGGAGGGGGGTATATATTCGCCGAGTGCGGAGGGCTTATGTACCTCACCCGAAAAATTGACGGGTTTGAGATGGTCGGGGTATTTGACGGAGAAAGCCATATGACCGATAGGCTGCAGAACTTTGGATACGGTAGGGCAAAGGTTCTGGAAGACTGCCTCATAGGACCGAAAGGCTTTCAATTTAACGTCCATGAATTTCACAGGTCCGTTTCAAATATCAACAGAAAAAGCTGCCTGCTGATTAAGAGGATAAGGGATGATGGGGAAAACTTGTGCGGTTATCAGTACAAAAATACCTTCGGCATGTATCCCCACGTGAGTTTTCTCGGCAGCTTTAAAATCCTCGAAAGTATATTAAATAAAATGGGGAGGAGATGAAATGGAAGCGATTTTACTGGTAAGCCACGGAAGCAGGGAAAGCTCCACGGCAATGACGGTGGAAAGGGTGGCGCGGGAGCTGGAAAATACCCTGGGGAGAACGGTGGTTCCTGCTTTTATGGAGTTCAACGAACCCGGAGTAGGAAAAGCCCTGGAACTATTATACCAGCAGGGGTATAAGAAAGTTACGGTGCTTCCCTATTTCCTCTTTTCGGGAATTCATATAAAAAAAGACGTACCAAAAATAATAAATTCCTTTGTAAGGGATAAAGGGGACGTGAAGGTAAATATGGTTTCACCCATAGGCTATCACCCCCTCTTAATAGAAATTTTAAAGGACAGGTTAAACGAAGGGAGGGAAAAAATAAACGATGTTCATTAAGGACCCCGAATTGATAGAAAAAAAGAGCTTTGAAATTATAAAATCGGGGCTTTTAAAAAGCCACGGGGATGGAGAACTTCAAATAATCCTCAGAGCCATACACGCCACAGGGGATTTCGATTACGAAAACCTGCTGGTTTTCAAAAATAACCCCGTGGAGGCGGCGCGCGGGGCATTTGATAAAGGCTGCAGGGTATTTGCGGATACCCGAATGGCTTATTCGGGAATAAATAAAAGGTTTTTGGGTGAAATGGGTGGGAAAATCTTTTGCTTCATAGATGAGGATGAAACCAGGGTTATTGCCGAGAAAAAAAGGATTACCCGATCCATGGCATCCGTAGAAAGGGCTCTCATGGAGGGAGTGGATGTTTTCGTCATAGGCAACGCCCCCACCGCTCTTTTTTACCTTTGTTCCCTAATCGAAAGGGGAAGGGTGCTTCCCTCGCTGGTCATTGGGGTGCCGGTGGGTTTCGTGGGAGCCTGCGAGTCAAAGGAGTATTTGAGGACCATTAATGTGGCGTCCATATCCACCCGGGGAAGCAAGGGTGGCAGCAACGTGGCGGCTGCCATTTTCAACGCGTTGATGTATTCGTACCGTCCGGAGGTGAAAAGGTGGAGGTAATAAGATACGGAAAAAAGATGAGATGCGGCTATACCACGGGAAGCTGCGCTGCCGCTGCCGCAAAAGCCGCTGTGATAAGGCTTCTGGGCGGGGACTGCCGCGAGGTCCAGGTGAATACACCTTCTGGCGAAGTGCTATTGATTGAAATATCCGAATGCCGCGTGGAAAGGGACGAGGCTATATGCCGGGTGGTGAAGGATGCAGGGGATGATGCGGACGCTACCGACGGCATAGCTATTTACGCTAAGGTTTCCCTGAAAGGGGACGGCAGGGTGCTGATCGAGGGGGGCGAGGGCATAGGAAGGTTTAAAGAAAATTCTCCCTACGGAAAAAAGGGTGAGGCGGCGATAAATAAAGTTCCCAGAAGGATGATAGAGGCCTCGGTGCTCGAAGCGCACCCGGGAGGAGCTAATGTTTTAATCTTTGCGCCGGAGGGAAGGGAAATTGCAAAAAAAACTTATAATCCCAGGATGGGCATAGAAGGCGGTATATCCATTCTCGGCACCACCGGAATAGTTTATCCCATGTCCGAAGAAGCTTACAAAAAGGTGATGTACACCGAACTTGAGGTGATGAGGAAGAATACCGACGAAGCGGTATTGACCTTCGGTAATTACGGTATGGAATACATAAGAAAAGCAGGGCTTTCAAAAGAAATGGTGAAAATATCTAACTTTGTGGGCGAGGCGCTGCTTTACTGCAGGGAACTCGGTTTTAAGAAGGTCACCCTGGTGGGACACGTGGGAAAGATGTGTAAGATTTCCATCGGGGCATTCAACACCTCCAGCAGGGTGGTGGATTCCCGGGTGGAAGCATTCGTCTACTATCTGGCGAAAAACGGCGCGCCGCGGGATTTAATAGAAAGCGTGGAGCGCTTTAAAACTGCTGAGGAATGCGCAAATTTTTTGCGGGAATCGGGGTATGAGGGCGTGCTGGAGGACATGAAGGAGGGCATAGTGCGAAGGATTAAGGCTTATTTGAAGGATGATAATATGAAAATCGAGGTTTTCATGTATACCTTTAAAGAAATGCAGGGGTGGGGAAAATGGTCCTCGTGGGGATAGGCCCCGGGAATCCGAAATATGCAAGCGTCCGGGCAGTGGAAGTGATAAAAAGCTCCAAGCGGGTTATTGCCTTCAAAAGGGTAGCCGAAAGCATAGGAGGGTTAAACAGGGTAGAATGCATACAAAATTTGGAGGACCTTTTAAAAATCGAAGGGGATTACACCCTGGTGGTATCGGGGGATCCGCTGCTTTACAGCGCGGCGGATTTTTTGAAAAGGAACAACGTGAAAATTGACGAAATAATTCCCTCCATATCTTGTTTTCAGTACATGTTATCGAAAATACAAAAAAACTGGGAGGATGCTTCATTTTTGAGCCTTCACGGTAAGAATCCGGATTGGACAAAGGTCAAAAATCCGGGAATAACCATAGTATTTACCGATTCGCAAAATACTCCGGATAAAATTTCCAAAACGTTATTTCAAAAGGGATTCAGGGGCAAGATTTACGCGGGTTTTAATCTCTCCTATGAGGATGAAATTATTCTGGAAAAAAGCATAGGGGATGAAATAGAAATTTTTTCGGATTTGAGCTTGGCGGTGGTGGAAACATGTGGATAAAAGACGAGGAGTTTATCAGGGGCAATATCCCGATGACCAAGTTCGAGGTAAGGGCTGTCACCCTTTCCTATTTGGATATTTCAATGGGGGATGTGCTTTTGGACCTCGGCGCGGGGACGGGAAGCATTTCCGTTCAGAGCGCCCTTTTGGGCGCAAGGGTTGTTGCTGTTGACAGGGAAAAAAAAGCAGTGAAGTTAATAAAGGAAAACGCGCAAAAGTTCAATGTTGACATAGAGATTTTTGAAGGAGATGCGGTGGAAGCGGTCGGCAGGTTTAATTTCAATAAGTGCTTTATCGGAGGAAGCGGCGGGAAAATGGAGGCCATACTGGAAGCCGTAGATGACAGGCTGCCCCCCGGGGGAGTGGTGGCTGCAAACTTTATAAAACCCGAAAACGCATGGAAGTTTCATGAAAGGCTAAAAAAATTAAATTACGAAGTAGATTCCTGCATGGTGAGCGTTGTCAGGGTGGACGAAAGGGGAATTTTTAAAGCCCTGACTCCGGTGATGATAGTGCGGGCTAAAAAAGGGGGATTGGGATGGGCATACTTTACGGAATAGGAATAGGACCGGGCGACCCCGAGCTGATAACCTTGAAGGCGCTGAACGTTTTAAAATCCTGCGATGTAATTTTTTTGCCCTCAAACAGGGGATACAGCCTTGCGGAGGTTGTAATAAGGGATTACCTTGGGGATGCAAAAAGGGTGTACTTAGAATTCCCAATGGGAGAGGACAACAGCCGGGCTTACAAAAACGCAGCTATGGAAATTTTTCGCATTCTCTGCGGCGATAAAAAAGGTGCTTTTGTAACCCTGGGTGATCCCATGTGTTACAGCACATTTATTTACCTTTTTGAAGAAATTAAAGCCCTCGGGGTTGAAGTGAGCATAATCCCCGGCGTACCCTCCTTCAGCGCGGTGTTTTCCCTGCTGAAAATACCCTTTGCCCGAAAGGGGCAGGCGGTGCTTGTGGCGGATAAGTGGTTTAATAATGATGAAGTTGTTAACACCGACAGGGTGCTGCTTTTGAAGGGCAGTGGGAATAAGGAGGCGATTTTTGCCCTGAAAAAGATGGGCTATGAGGTGTATTATGCCAAAAGGATTTTCATGGAAGGTGAGGGAATTTACACCCGGGAAGAGGACATAATGAACGATGCGGATTATTTTTCGATGATTATAGGGGTAAGGGGATGAGCGCATGGTTTACTTTGTAGGGGCTGGGCCCGGGGATGTGGACCTCATCACCGTCAGGGGGAGGAAACTGCTTGAAAAGGCGGATGTGGTTATTTATACGGGGTCGCTCGTTTCTCGGGAGCATTTGAAGTTCTGCAAAAAAAAAGCTGTCCTCATTGACAGCTCCGGGCTGACCTTGGAGGAAATACTGGAGGTTATTAAAACCTATGAAGGTGAGAATAAGATAATTGTCCGGCTTCATACCGGAGACCCGACTATATACGGTGCCATTGCAGAGCAGATGGAGGGACTGCAAAAGATGGGCATAGATTACGAAGTAGTGCCCGGTGTGAGCTCTTTTACTGCAGCGGGAGCGGTATTAAAAAAGGAATTTACCGTTCCGGGGCTTTCCCAGACGGTGATACTCACCAGACTTGCCGGGAAAACCCCCGTTCCAGAAAGGGAGGATTTAGCACAGCTTTCTAAAATAGGTGCTTCCATGGCGATATTTCTTTCGGTAAAGAATATAGAAGATGTGGTAAAAAAACTCAGGACGGGTTACCGGGAGGATACTCCGGTGGCGGTGGTTTACAAAGCCACGTGGGAAGACCAAAAAATTGTCTTAGGTACTTTAAAAAACATTTGCGATAGGGTAAGGGAGGAGGGCTTTGAAAGCACTGCGATCATACTGGTGGGAGAATTTTTAACCGGGACCGGTAAAAGCAGACTCTACTCGAAAGATTTTTCCCATGCCTTCAGGGAGGCGAAAAATTGATTGCGTGCATTTATTTTACCCAAGAGGGGGAAAAAATTGCCTTTAAGATAAAGGAGCATTTTCAAGATGCAGAGATTTATAAAAAAGATAGTTATAAAGAAAATTTGAAAGCTGTTTTTGAGAATTACGACAAAATTATTTTTATCTCTGCCGCAGGTATTGCGGTAAGGCTTATAGCCCCGTACATACGGGATAAATGGAACGACCCGGCAGTGTTGGTGGTTGACGATATGGGGCGGCACGTGATAAGCCTCCTTTCTGGTCACTTCGGCGGTGCAAACGAATTTGCTGTAAAGGTGGCCGAAGTATTAAATGCCATTCCGGTCATAACCACCGCTTCGGATTCCCGGGGATTTGAGAGCATAGACCTTTTTGCTAAAAAAAGAAATTTTGTTATAGAAAATCCGGAGGATGTGAAGGTCATCACCTCACTAATGCTGCAAAAACGGAAAATCGCGGTGTTTTCCGATATAGGTCCGGTTGAAATTAATTACCCCTTTCTTTCCCGGGAAGGGGAGGGCTTTATTTATATAACTTATAAGGATAAGTTTGATAAAAAATACCCTTCCTGTGTGTTAAGGCCTAAGGTACTGAACGTAGGAATAGGGTGCAAAAGGGGAACTACTGAAAAACAAATTGAAGAAGCCATAAACAGGGTATTTTTAGAAAATAATCTCAGCGTAAAATGCATAAAAAGGATGGCCACCGTGGATTTAAAACGGGATGAAAGGGGCCTTATTAAGTTTGCCGGGGAAAAAAACTTACCTTTAAGGTTTTTCTCAAGAGAAGAGATAAGAAAGGTTCAGGGGATGTTTACAAAAAGCGAATTTGTTTATCAGAGCCTGGGGGTCTACTCGGTGGCTGAACCCTGCGCCTTCCTTCTTTCTCCGGAAATTATTGTAAGAAAAACGGCGGTGAATGGGGTGACCCTTTCGGTATCCAGGGAGGTATTCGATGTCTAAACTTTATATTGTCGGCATAGGCTCGGGAAATGTTAAAACAATGACAATTAGAGCTTTGGAATGCATTAAATCTACCCGGGTGGTGGTGGGATACCATGGCTATATTGAGCTCATTAAAGACCTTTTAAAAGATAAAATTGTAATAAGTTCCGGTATGGGGCAGGAGGTAAAAAGATGCCGCATTGCCGTCGAAAAGGTCAAAGAGGGCTATGACACCTGCATTGTTTCTTCAGGCGATGCGGGTCTTTACGGTATGGCGGGACTCGTTCTGGAAATAGAAAGTTGTATAGATTTTGAGGTGGTGCCCGGGGTAAGTGCCGCCTTCCTTGCAGCATCCTGTTTAGGAGCCCCTCTCATGGACGATATGTGCACGGTAAGTTTAAGCGACCACCTGACGCCATGGGAGGTTGTAAAAAAGCGTTTGGTGGCGGCAGCCCAGGGGGATTTTGTGATTGCGTTGTACAATCCGAGAAGTATTTTGCGCCCGGATAACCTTGAAAGAGCGGTTCAGCTGCTTTTGAGCTACAGGGATGAAAACACTCCGGTGGGAATTGTTAAAAATGCAGGAAGGGAAGGGGAAAGTGTAATTATTACCACCCTCGGGAATATAAAATACGAGGTGGTCGATATGATGACAACGCTAATAGTGGGTAACAGCAGAACTTATATAAAGGATAATACAATAATAACCCCGAGGGGGTATCCTATTTGATCTGGATAATAGGGGGAACTTCCGATGTGAAAAAGCTGCTTTTGATGATACATAAAAAGGCGGATTATGCTGTTACCGTGGCCACTGATGAGGGGAAAAGGGAGCTCGAAGGATACCATTGTCTTGTGAAGAAAATGAACTGCGAAGAGATGAGGGTGTTTATAAGGGATTTTTCCGTAAAGGCGGTGGTGGACATGTCCCACCCCTTTGCAGTGGAGGTCACCTGCAATGCCCGAAAAGCCGCACAGGAAGAGGGAATAGAATATATAAGGTATCTGAGAAGGGGCGAAGAAGTAAAAGGCTACAGGGTATTTGAAACCTTTGAGGATTGCGCCCGTTATCTTAAGGAAAAAGAAGGGAATGTATTTTTTACCATAGGCTCAAAAAATATCGAACTTTTTGAAAGGATTAAAGGTAACAGCAGGTACGTTTACAGGATTTTGCCGGCAGAATTCAGCATTTCCCGCTGCAAAGAATTGAACATACCTATGGAAAACATAGTTGCCATGAAGGGCCCTTTTTCCGTACAGCTAAATGCGGCTCTTTTTAAGGAATACGAAGCAAAATACGTGGTGATGAAGGAAAGCGGGGAGGAGGGAGGTTTCAGAGAAAAAATAAAAGCTTGTGAGATACTGGGGATCGAGCCCCTTGTGATAAAAAGGCCCGAAGAAAGCGGGATCCAGAGCGTTGAAGAAATACTTAATAGAATAAAAAAATTAGGATTGATAAAGTAGGGGATAGATATGCTTGGGGTACTGGGAGTAAACCCTGAGCTGAATATAAGGCTCAGGGAAAAGATGGTTTTAGTGGAAAAGCGCGTGGACAAAAAACTGGAAGATTTAAGGGAAATCTGCCGGGAAAACATCATTTTGAATACCTGCAACAGGACAGAAGTATATTTCGTTTACGATGAGGAAGAAACGAAGGACGAAATATTAAAAATCCTGGGGTGGGAAGATTTCAAGGATTACGCCTTTTTTTACAAGGATGAAAAAGCGGCAAAACACCTTTTTGAGGTGGCCTGCGGCTTTGATTCACTGATACTGGGAGAAGAACAAATACTTGGTCAGGTGAAAAGGTCCTTAGAGAGGGGAAGGAATTTAAAGAGCGCGGGACCCGTATTAAACAGGCTTTTTTTACAGGCCATTACCTGCGGCAAAGAGTTCAGGACTAAAGCAAAGCTCTACGAAGTGCCCGTTTCCGTAGCATCCATAGTATCGAAGGAGATAGAAAAAAGGGGAAAAAAGAGGATACTTATCCTCGGTTACGGTGAAATAGGAAGGCTCTGTGCAAAATACCTTTGTTCGAAACATTCCTTAGAGAAGGTTTACATAGCAGTAAGGGACCTTTGCAAGGGGGAAAACCTTGGGCCTAAGGTATTGTTCGTAGAATTTTCTTTCTGGAGGGATTACCTTAAAGAAGTGGAGGTATTGATATCTTGCACTTCATCTCCCCATATCGTGGTAAAGAAGGAAGATGTGGAGGGAAAAAAGCTTTTAATTTTCGACCTGGCGGTTCCCCGGGATGTGGAGGAAGGGGCATTGGGTGTTGAAGGGCATTACAACATAGACGAAGTTTCGAGGATGAACGAGGAGAATTTGGAAGAAAGAAGAACCCTCATGGAAAATAACAGAGCAGTATTAGAAAAACATGTGAAGGAGTTTACGGAATGGTACAGGCTCAGGGAGATTACTCCGTTAATAGAAAATATAAAAAACTTTGCTGAAAGGGTTTACAAACCTCGGTTCGAACGGTTTAAAAATAAATACCGCATAGACGATGTGAGGACCGCTGAACTGCTTTTCAAGAGCACTGCGGATGCCTTCGCAGAAAACGCCATCAGGGTTTTGAAGGAAGAATTTTTGGAGGGCAGGGGTGAAGAATGCATGAGGTTAATAGCGAAGATATTCCCGGGATGAAATTCCTTGGCATTTCATTAATAGCCTGCAAGATAAGGGTTGGCATAATAGGAGGCGGAAAGGCTGCCTTTATAAAGGCCCTTTCCATTGCCGGTCGGGATTCTGAAGTAGAGGTGCTTTCCCCTAATTTTTTCAAAGGGTTTTACGGGTTAAAAAATGAAAATGTGAAACTAATAACAGGGGAGTACGAAACGGGTTTTATAAAGGATAAGCACCTGGTGATTATTGCGGTAACGGGAGAAGATGAAGAGAGAATTATAAAGGACTGCGAAAAGGCAAATAAACTTTACTTGGTTTGCAGCGACTTTAGAAAGGGCAATTTCATTAAGCCCTTTCAGGATAATACCAAAAATATATTTTTTACAGTGAATACAAGAGGCAACCCTATGGGAGCGGTATTCTTAGGCGAAAAGGTAAGGGAGGTTTTGAAGGGTTACGACGATTTTATGGATTTTATTATCAAAGTAAGAGAAAAATTTAGGGGCAGAAGGATTAAAAAAGAACTTATGAAATATGTAAACAGTGAGGAATTTTACCGTATATTCAAATCGGGAAGGCATGAAGAAGTTATAAAGGGGTTTTTAAAAGATGAGGGTAATAAGGGTGGCAACGAGGAAGAGCAATTTAGCGCTGATACAGACCGATGAAATAATAGGGCTTATAGAAAAAAAACTGAAGGTGAAGTGCGAAAAAAAATTGTTTTCAACAAAGGGAGACGAGGTTTTGGATACATCCTTGGAAAAAATAGGAGGAAAGGGACTTTTCATAAAAGAGCTGGAAAAGGCCCTTCTTTTAAAAGAAGCAGACATTGCGGTGAACAGCATGAAGGATGTGCCTACTTTATTGGAAGAACCTTTTGAAATTTGCGCGGTCCCGGTACGGGAAGACCCGCGGGACGTATTTATTTCTTTCAACAGAAAAAACTTTTACGCCCAGAAAAAGGGTGCAAGGATAGGGACGAGCAGCGTCAGGAGGGGCAAGCAACTTCTTCTCCTCAGAAAGGATTTGAACATCGTTCCCATCAGGGGCAATGTGGAGACAAGGCTGGAAAAGCTGAAGAGTGAGGATCTGGACGGCATTGTGCTTGCTGCTGCCGGAATTAAAAGGCTCGGGCTGGAGGAATACATAACCGGTTATTTTGAATTGGATGAAATGATTCCCGCTTGCGGACAGGGGGCCATTGCGGTGGAAGCATTGAGGGGCAGTGAAATAGCAGCATTGATTAAAGGCTTGGACAATGAAGAAGTTCGAATTTGTATTGAAGCAGAAAGAACTATTATGAGGATATTAAACGGCGGATGTCATACCCCCGTTGCGGCTCATGCCCGGATTGAGGGGGAATGGATAAAAATATGGGGGGTAAACCAGGTGGGGGATACCCTGGTTAAATTGCAGGTCAAAGGGAAAAAGGAAGATTACCTTAACTTATCCTGTAAACTTGCTATGAAATTACTGGAGGGGTAAGATGGGCAAGGTTTATCTTATCGGAGCTGGGCCCTACGATGAGGAGCTCCTTACTTTAAAGGCGGTAAGGGCTTTGGGAAAGTGCGATGTGGCGATATACGACAGGCTCGTAAATAAAAATATCCTCAATTACCTGAAAGAGGGCTGCAAAGTTTTTTACTGCGGTAAGGAGAGCGGGTGCCACTATAAAACCCAGGAAGAAATAAACCGGATGCTGGTCAGCTTTGCCAGGGAAGGTTACACCGTGGGAAGGGTTAAAGGAGGGGACCCCTTTGTATTCGGGAGGGGCGGGGAGGAAGCGCTTTACCTTCGGCAAAACGGGATAGACTTCGAAGTTATACCCGGAATTACATCAGCGGTGGCGGTACCGTGCTACGGCGGTATTCCGGTTACCCACAGGAGCGTATCCCGCAGCTTTCACGTGTTTACCGGAAAAACCAAAGATGAATGGGATTACGATTGGGAGGTAATTTCAAAACTCAATGGGACTTTGATTTTTTTAATGGGGATGGAAAATCTGGAAGGGATAGTTAAAAATTTGCTGGAACGCGGAATGAATAAAGAAAAACCGTGCGCGGTCATATCCAACGGTGCATCCTCTAAGCAAAGGGTTGTGACCGGTAGATTGCTCGATATCCGGGAAAGGGTAAAAAAAATGGGAATAAAACCCCCTGCGGTGGTGGTGATCGGTGAGGTGGTGAAACTAAGGGAAAACCTCAACTGGTATGAGGAAAAGCCCCTTTTCGGGAAAAAGATATGCATCACCCGGCCGCGAAAGAAAGCTTTAGAATTTAAGGAAAGACTTTACGACCTTGGTGCCGATGTGGTGGAGGTAAACTCAATAAAAATAAAGGATACGAGCGAAAATTTGGGAGAGGTTATTAAGCTGCTTGAAGATTTTGATTATATAATTTTTACCAGCGCTAACGGTGTTAGTATCTTTTTTGATTATCTTAGGAAAGTGAAGTACGACCTCAGGAGGATAAAGGCGGGTTTTGCCGTGATCGGAGAAAAGACGAAGGAAGCACTGGAAGAAAGGGGCATAATTCCCGACATCGTCCCCGGGGAGTATGTCGCCGAATCCCTGTATGAAGCATTGAAACCTCATTTGCATCCCGGACAAAAAATCCTGCTGCCCCGGGCGAAAAATTCCAGGAGCTTTTTAAAGGATGCCCTTTCAAAAACGGGAGCGGAGGTTTTCGAGGTAGAAATTTACGAGGCCGTGCCCGGTGAAGACTTTCGGGATGATATTCTGGATGCGGACTATTTTACCTTTGCCAGCCCTTCTGCGGTGAAGAGTTTCGTGGAAATGTACGGTTCGAATATTTTAAAGGGGAAAAAAGTGGTGGCAATAGGTCCGGTAACGGCGGCGGAGCTTGAAAAATACGGAGTTGACGCGGTGAAGGCCGACAAATATACCGCCGGTGGGATTGTAGAAAAAATACTCACAATGGAGGAAAATCATGTTTGCAAGGACGAGAAGGCTAAGACAAAATGAGGCGATAAGGACCTTAGTTCGAGAAACGCGAGTATCAAAGGAGGACCTGATTTATCCCGTTTTCGTGGTGGACGGGAAGGATAAAAAAGAAGAAATACCGTCCATGCCGGGAGTTTACAGGTACTCCATCGACCGGCTGGAAGAAATACTGGAAAGGGTGGAAAAGGCGGGCATAAAGGGAATAATGCTTTTTGGCATACCCTCTTATAAGGACGAATGCGCGTCCTCAGCCTACGATGACGAAGGGGTGGTCCAGAGGGCATTAAGGAGGATAAAGGAGATTTCGAAGGTTTACTGCATCACCGATGTATGCCTTTGCCAGTATACAAGTCACGGGCATTGCGGAATAATCAGGGATGGTGCTGTGGACAACGATGCAACCTTAGAATATATTGCAAAAGTTGCCCTTTCTCACGTAAGGGCGGGGGCGGATATGGTGGCTCCTTCGGATATGATGGATGGAAGGGTTGCGAGGATAAGGGCGGTGCTGGATGAAAAAGGTTTTTATTATACCCCCATTATGGCTTACAGCGCAAAATACGCCTCCTGCTTTTACGGGCCCTTCAGGGAGGCGGCTCATTCCGCCCCCCGGTTTAAAGATCGGAAAACCTATCAGATGGACCCCGCTAATATCAGGGAGGCCCTGCGGGAAATAGAAAGCGATATAAACGAAGGTGCGGACATCGTCATGGTGAAGCCAGCATTGGCCTACCTTGACGTTATAAGGTGGGCAAAGGACAAATTTAACGTACCCGTTGCCGCTTACAACGTGAGCGGGGAGTATTCCATGATAAAAGCCGCATCGAGAATGGGCTGGCTTGATGAAAAAAAGGCTATTTTTGAGGTGCTCACATCCATAAAGCGAGCGGGAGCGGATATAATAATCACCTACTTTGCGCTGGAAGAAATGTGAACCGCACATTAATAAAAAACGAGGAGGAATTTAATTATGAAAAAAGTTTTCCCTCTTTTAGTAATTTTTTTGCTTGCACCGGGGGTAGCGTACGCGATGCACATTGCCGAAGGTTTTTTGCCGCTTGGCTGGTGCTTGTTTTACTTCGTGCTGGTTGTCCCCTTTATCGCTGCGGGAATGAAAAAAATAACATCCCTTTACGGGCAGGATACGAAAAACAAAATGCTTATAGCGGTATGCGGAGCTTACATTTTTTTACTTTCAGCTTTAAAACTCCCTTCCGTGACGGGATCGTGTTCCCATCCCACAGGGTGCGGGCTTTCGGCAATATTATTCGGGCCTTTAGTAACTTCAGTCTTATCTTTAATTGTGCTGCTGTTTCAGGCTCTGCTTTTGGCCCACGGCGGGTTGTCCACCTTGGGGGCAAATACCTTTTCTATGGGTATTGCGGGGCCCTTTGTAGCCTATGTTATTTACTCAATCCTCAAAAGGAAAAACCTTAAAATAGCCGTGTTTTTGGCCGCTGGACTGGGAGATTTATTCACCTATGTAGTTACTTCTCTGCAGCTTTCGCTGGCTTTTCCGTCAAATAGCGGAATATTTTCATCTGCGGTTAAATTTTTGTCCATTTTTTCCATTACCCAGATACCCTTAGCCATTACCGAGGGGTTATTTACCGTGGTACTTTTTGACTATTTGGCGAAAAATTATCCTGAGATAAAAAAACTGGGGGAATTTAGGATATGAAAAAAAATATTCTATTAATCGCATTGGCTTTTGCCATCATAATTTTTTCCCTTTACATGGGATCTCAAAGGGGAGATCTGGGAGGTGCAGACGAAAAAATCGAAGAAGTGATAAAAGAAATATCCCCTGATTATCAACCGGCTTTCAAAAACATTTTCGAACCTCCTTCGGGAGAGATTGAGAGCTTGCTTTTTGCTCTTCAGGCATCGATAGGAGCTTTTGTCATAGGATATTTTGTGGGAAAGGTGAAAAATGATTAAAGAGGTAATTTTGTATTCCACCTCGAGCAGGGGTAGGCTTGTAAACCCCCTCGAAAAACTTATATTTGTCCTTACAGCCGTGATATCATCAAATTATTTTAATGCACCGCTGCCTTTCGCGATAAATTTTACGGTTTTTTTGTTCCTCCACCTATATTTTAAAACTCCATTTAATAAGGTAATGAAACTTCTTTGTGAAATTGCCGGCTTTTATTTTGCGTCTTCCCTTGTTTTTCTTGCGGATAAAAATATAAAGGGCTTTCTAATCGCAAATGCAAAGGGTGTTGTGAACTCTTCAGCTCTCACCTTTTTAATTTTTACAACTCCGGTAGATGATTTTCTATATTTGATGTCCAGGACGATTTTTTTAAAAGAAATAGCCGATTTAGCAAAGACTATGGAATGCTTTATACTGCTTCTTGAGGACGAACTTAGCCTGATGATACTATCTGCAAAAGCAAGAGGAGGCTTCGATGGATTTTTGAACGGCATAAGAAGCTGTGCAAAAATTGCTGCACTTTTATTGATAGATGTTTTAAAACGGTGGAAAAGCATCGATGAAGCGATTTCAAGCAGGTGCTTTTCGGGCAAAATCCCCTACTCAAAAAGGGAATTTAACCGTTCCGGGAAAAGGATTATCCTTATTTGCCTTTTTGCGATCCTGGAGGTCATTTTAGCAGTAAAATTTTAAAAAGGGGTGTCTCAGATGCAAAACCATGTAATTTACCATGAGTCAAAAAAGTACATGCCCGGCGGTGTAAACAGTCCCGTGCGGGCATTTACCGGCTTAAATATTGCTCCTCCTGCCCTTGTAAGGGGAGAAGGTGCTTATGTTTACGACGTAGAAGGTAAAAGGTATGTGGATTACGTAGGGGCATGGGGGCCGATGATCCTCGGTCACTGCGATGAAGATGTGGTAAAGGCTATAGAAGATACGGCCAATTCTTCAATAGCTTTCGGTGCTGTAACGGAATTGGAGTTGAGATTTGCAAAAATTTTATGCGACACTACAGGGATTGACATGATAAGATTTGTGAATTCGGGAACGGAAGCTACCATGAGTGCCGTCAGGCTCGCAAGGGGTTTTACAAGAAGGGATAAGGTGGTAAAATTTTCAGGGTGTTATCACGGGCACTACGACGCTTTTCTCGTTGCCGCCGGTTCTGGGATAATGACGCAGGGTATCGCAGGAAGTGCGGGAGTGCCCGAGGATCATGTGAAAAATACTATAATTTGCGAATACAATGATATAGAAAAAATTTACTATGTTTTCAGCAAATTCGGCGAGCAGATTGCCTGTGTGATTGTGGAGCCCATAGCCGGGAATATGGGCGTTGTTCCTGCAAAAAGGGAGTTTTTGGCGGAATTGAGAAGATTGTGCGATTTATACGGCAGCCTTCTAATTTTCGATGAAGTGATTACAGGATTCAGGGTTGCTTATAAAGGCGCGCGAGAAATATACGGCATAGAGCCGGACATTGTAACCTACGGAAAAATAATCGGTGGAGGATTGCCCTGCGGTGCATACGGTGGAAAAAGAGATATTATGAGTTTGCTATCGCCCATAGGGCCCGTTTACCAGGCGGGCACCATGTCGGGGAATCCAGTTATAATGGCTGCCGGTTATGCAACAGTAAAAAAAATTTATGATAATAGGGATAAGTTTTATTCATATCTTGAATCCTTGGGACAAAAACTGGAAAACGGCCTTAAAAAGGCATTTTCGGAAAAAGGAATAAAAGTTGTGATTAACAGGGTTGGTTCAATGTTTACTATCTTTTTTAATGATAATGACAAAGTTGAGAATTACGAGCAGGTAAAAGAAAGCAATGTTAATATTTACAGACATTTTGCAGAACAAATGATATTAAAAGGAAATTATATTTCTCCATCCCAGTTTGAAGCCCTGTTTTTATCAATTAAACATACGGATTATGAAGTTGAAAAATTTATTGAGGATGTTTATCAAATTTTTTAATTTGGAGGGTTAAAAAATGGCTGGGAAAGGTCTTATTCTTTTATACACAGGAAATGGAAAGGGAAAGACGACGGCAGCCCTGGGGCTTGCATTGAGAGCTGCAGGGCACGGTCAGAAAATCTTTATGATACAGTTTATGAAGGGAAATCCTAATTACGGAGAGATTCAAGCATCCAAATTAATCCCCAATTTCACCGTAGTGCAAAAGGGCAGGGATGCCTTTGTAAAAAAAGGCAATCCGGAGCCTGTAGATTTGGAGCTTGCTAAAGAAGCCATAGATCTTGCTAAAGATATTTTACAGAAAGGAGAACACGATTTGGTGATCCTTGATGAAATAAATGTGGCCATTGATTTCGGGTTATTAAAAGAAGAAGATGTGGTGGATCTAATAAAATTTAAAAAGCCAAGTACTACTTTGGTCTTAACGGGAAGGTATGCATCGGAGAAATTAATTTCCATAGCGGATATGGTAAGCGAGGTAGAAGAGATAAAACATCATTATAAAAAGGGCATACCGGCACAAGCGGGTATCGAATTTTGAAATTTTAAAGACTTCAGTAAGTTTATAAGCTAAAAAAGAAACTTTCGATGTTACAATACTTTCTTATTGATTGACGTTGACAAAGATCTTATGTGTATTATAATACACATAAGGAGGTGTATAATATGAGGACGAATATTATTATCGACGAAAATTTAATTAAAGAAGCATTAAAAATTTCAGGATTAAAAACTAAAAAAGAAGTGGTCAACTTGGCTTTAAAAGAATTTGTTGAAAATCGTAAAAGGAAGAACTTAATGGATTTAAAAGGCAGAATAGAGTTCGATGAAAATTATGATTACAAAAAAATGAGGGAAGAAAAATGATATTGGTAGATACATCGGTTTTAATATCGTTTCTAAAAGGTGTGAATAAAGAGCAGGTTAGAAAATTTGAAGAAGTAATTCAAAAAAATATACCTTTTGGAATAAATTACTTTATTTATCAGGAACTATTGCAGGGAGCAAAAAATGAAAAAGAGTTTGCTCTAATTAAAAACTATTTTAGCACTCAGAAATTTTATGACCTGAAATATGGCGCAAGGTCTTATGAAAATGCTGCAAAATTGTATATAAAATGCAGAAAAAAAGGAATAACTATTCGAAGTACCATTGATTTACTCATAGCGGAAACCGCTATAGAAAATGATTTATACTTGCTGCATGATGACAATGACTTCTCCCTAATAGCAAAAGTTGATGAAAGATTGAAGGAGTATTAAGCTTAGAGGCAGAGCCTTATCCTTTATACAAATTGGATTCCGTGGTTGAAAGATCATGCTAAAACTCCTTGGACTTGAACCGATGATTTACATGAAGATGCTCTTTGAGAGAGGGGACGGGGCAACTTTTTATTAGGCCGGAGTATCAAAAGAGATAATGGGCAAAAACTATTTCACAACGTCCACCTGACGATCCCGCTGGAGTAAAGGAGGCAAAAAGTGCAGCAGAAGCTTTCAGACTAATTGCCGAAAAAAAGCATTTTTCATATCAAGAGGAGATGAAGACAAATCCGGAATATGTAAGGCAAAATAACCCAAATGCTGCTAAGATGATTAATGTAGAGGGTGCAAAGGCCTTTGTAGAATTTATGGTGAGTCCCGAGACTCAAAAAGTGATAGGTGAATTTGGTAAAGAAAAACTCGGTCAATCGCTTTTTGTTCCTGATGCTGGCAAGAGAAATTAAACTTTCAATAACAAGATTGACAAAAAGCAAACAATATCATATAATTTAGTCAAAAGCACGTGTCAAGAAGATACGAGAACATGACCATGAAGGTCTACGGCGGATGAATCCGTCAGGGCTTCATGGTTTTTTATTTTAATATCGGGAGGTTATCTCAAATGCCATCGAAAAATTATCATCTTACTGCTTCCGGTTTGCTGATCGCCATTGGTATCCTTTTACCCGTAGCTTTTCACTCATTTAAGTTAGGAGGACAGATTTTTTTGCCCATGCACCTGCCGGTGTTCATGGCTGGTTTTATGTTGCCCTGGAAATTTGCCGGGGCCGTAGGATTAATTACCCCATTCCTCAGCTTCCTATTTACTTCCATGCCTCCGGTACCGGCAGTTTTTAGTATGATGGCAGAACTTTTTACATACGGGTTTGTTACGTCTATAGTTTATAATAAACACAGACTGGGAATCTATTCATCTTTGATAGCATCAATGCTTGCCGGGAGATTTGTATCTATTGTAAGCAACTGGATTATAACTGAATTTATAATAGGAAAAACCTTTAACTTTGTAAAATTTACATACGGGCTTTTTGTGGTAGCGCTACCGGGAATAGCAATTCAATTAATTCTGATACCGATTCTTGTAAAGTTGATTGTAATTCGGCAGCAGAAACGGGAAAGCGAGTAAAATTAAAGAAGGTGATAAAATTGGCATTGACTCAGAAAGAATTTTTTAATAATTTGGCTTTGGAATGGGACGATAAGGTAAAACACGATCCTTTCAAATTGAGGGAAATAATAAATTTAGTTAATTTTTCAGAAGGTGCTGCTGTTTTGGATGTGGGATGCGGCACCGGAGTGTTGGTCCCTTATATTAATGAAAAGATAGGGAAATCCGGGCGTATAGTGGGTCTTGATATTGCAGAAAAAATGATCCAGAGAGCTCGTGAAAAATTTTCAGAGAAAGATTTTCCGAATGTAAATTTTGTCGTAGGAGACATTATGGATTATAATTTTTCCGATTCTTTTGACTTTATTATATGTTATTCGTCTTTTCCTCATTTCCCTGAAAAGCTGCAGAGCATTGTAAAAATGGCTTCACTGTTAAAACCAAAAGGCAAGCTAATAATTTGCCATTCTGAAAGCAGGGAAAAGATAAACAACCTGCACAGGTCTTTAGATAAACCCGTATGTTCGGACATACTGCCCACCGGGCAAGAAGTTGCAGACTATATGCGTTCTGCTGGATTAGAAGTAGAGATTGTGATTGATGATGACGATAAATACGTGGTTATTGGTATTCGTGCAGCGTTATAGGATTTAAACCCCTATTGCCTGTAGTATCCTTTTCTGAGAAAATATATTTATAAGTATTGCGGATAAAAGGGGGAAAAATTTTGCTATACATAAGAAATACCTCCAACGATCCTTATTTTAATATGGCTTTAGAAGAATATGTGATAAAGAATATTGATCCTGCAAAGGAGTATTTCATATTGTGGCAGAACCGGCCAACAGTAGTAATCGGTAAAAATCAGAACGCAATCGAAGAAGTTAACCTGGAATACGTAAAAGAAAACAACATAGCTGTGGTGAGAAGGCTTTCGGGAGGCGGTGCGGTTTACCACGACTTAGGGAATGTAAATTTTACCTATGTGGTAGACTACAGGCCGGAATTTTTCAACAGTATTGAAAGATTTGCCCGGGCGGTGGTAAAAGCTTTAGAAAAACTGGGAATAAAAGCAGAATTTACCGGTAGAAACGATATAACCATCGAAGGAAGAAAGATATCAGGGAATGCCCAGTATCTTTACAAAAAAAGACTTTTACACCACGGGACGCTTCTTTTTGATTCCGATTTAACGAGGCTTTCTTCTGCACTAAATGTCAAGCCTCAAAAGATTGCTTCTAAAGGTGTAAAATCCGTCAAAAGCAGGGTGGCAAATATAAAAGAATATCTCAAAGAAGATATAGGGGTGGAAGAATTTAAGGAATTGCTTTTAAAGTATATTTTTGAAGTAGAGGGGCGGGCTTTAATAGAATACAATTTGACAAAAGAAGATATAGAAAATATAAACCGCTTAAGGGATGAAAAATACGCCACCTGGGAGTGGAATTTTGGAACATCTCCGGAATTTGACCTGGTAAAATCCGAGCGTTTTGATGGTGGGGAGTTAGAGGCAAGGATAAATGTAAAGGATGGGCGCATCACCGAACTAAAATTTTACGGTGACTTTTTGAGCATGAGGGATGTTTCTGAAGTTGAAGAAAAATTAAAGGGCCTCCGGTACAAGGAAGAAGACGTAAGGGAAGCCCTGAACGGTTTGAATTTAAAAGAGTATTTTGGCGGTATAACATTGGATGAAATATTAAAGGTTATTTTTTAATATTTTATACAAAAATATTCGCCGAGAGGCCCCTTTTTATTTATTATATTTTTTATTTCCCTTGTGGGAATTGGGAAAGTCACAAAGCCGTATGCGTAAGGCGCCAGTTCGTACAATTGAAAATATATCACTAAGGTTCTATTTTCTATATAAAAATCCTGATCGGGTTTAATTGACTTAAAATCTACTATTACCGGGATGTTTCTTTCCTTTATTTGCCTTTTTATTATATTTGATAAAGGTGTAATATAATCCACATTTTCTTTAAATAAATCTTTTAATTGATACACCTTACCGTTTTTTACATCAAAGGTCAAAGATTTTAATATGGTTATACCATGGGCGCCACCTGCAAACCAGTACATCTCAATGGATATGCTTAAAATACATCTTTCATTGGTTCTAATATGATATCTTCCTGTAACTTCAGTCATAGGGTTTTCGTAATAGCCGGTCTGTTCTATTAATTTATTGACACTACTTAATATAACTGAATTAATATAATGCTTAACGTTTTCATTTTTTATTCCGTTAACCTCCGGATATTCCACATCCAATCTTTCTTTTTTTATATAACGGGTTTTAATGGTTACTGGACCTTGATAGGAGGTCATTATTTCTCACTCCTTAAACTATTTAATATTTATTTATTGTAATATAATTTATTCAAAAAAGAGTTTTGGGGTTAATGGTAGAAGAACCTAATAAGAAAGTCTTCGGGGCAAGGTGAGAAGGCGGATTGCCTTCAATTCCTGACCGGCGGTGATAGGTTAAAAGCCTTAAGCCCGCGAGCCGCAAGGCAGATCCGGTGAGATTCCGGAGCCGACGGTATAGTCCGGATGGGAGGAGACCGGTTTTATTTTTATCTCGGAAAAGTACCCCCGAAGTCGGGGGTATTTTTTTGCAATTATTTTTAATAACCTAAGAATAATATTATTGAAAATTAGCTTTCTTAATAAAGTGAAGTTGAAAAAGGATTTATGCATATGATAATACACCTTAGGAGGTGTATATATGAGGACAAATATTATTATAGATGAAAATCTTATTAAAGAGGCGTTAGAAATTTCAGGATTGAAAACAAAAAAAGAAGTAGTAAATATGGCATTAAAAGAATTTGTTGAAAATCGTAAGAGGAAGAATCTGATGGATTTAAAGGGGAAAATACAATTTGATGAAAATTACGATTATAAAAAATGAGGTTTTCAGCACACAGAAATTTTATGACCTAAAATATGGTTTGAAATCTTATGAAAATGCTGCAAAATTGTATTTTAAATGTAGAAAAAAGGGAATCACAATTCGAAGCACTATTGATTTATTAATAGCGGAAACAGCTATAGAAAATGATTTGTATTTATTGCATGATGATAATGATTTCTCTCTGATAGCAAAAGTTGATGAAAGATTGAAGGAGTATTAGATAGATTCTTAAAAATAATCCTTTTGTATGATGTTGACATTTATAAGAAGAAAAATAATAGGGCTTCCAATTTATAGGAGATATAAAGGAAGCCCTTTACTTTTAATTTTTAATGTCTTCACCGTATTTAGCCACAACCTTTGTAGATATACCTCCTCTTGCAAGGAAATCACCGGTGATTTCCATGTACTTTGGCTTTAGTAGATTTACCAAATCATCCAATATCCTGTTTACTGCATGTTCTTGAAGTATTCCGATGTTTCTGTAAGAAGTAAGGTAGTATTTTAAAGACTTTAGTTCCACCAACTTTTCATTAGGGATATACTTAATCGTTAGTTTAGCATTGTCGGGTAGACCGGTCCACGGACAAACCGAAGAAAATTCCTCGGTATAGTATTCAACAACTGTATCTCTTCCGGGGTATTCGTAATCAATTGCTTCCAATACCCCGGTATCTATTTTTTCATATCCGTAAATATCAAATCTTCTTTCGGCATATTTATCCATCTATTTTCAAACCTCCTTTTTTAAAAACAATTAAAAGTATGAGATAACCTGCGGTCATTAGAATTGTTTCGGCAAATAAAACACCGGTAAAGGTTTGAACAAAAGGAAAATTTGCTGCTATTTTTAAAGTGATGGCGACACTTGTGGAAATCCATATACCGATAAAAATTGAACCTAAAAATTTGTTAGAATATTTACCGATATAATACCCGAGAAGGCAACCTATTAGGTTGCTTAAAGGCATGAAAATAAGTTCCATGGGACCGGCAAAGGGACTGAAAAGGTTGGAAAGGAAGTTTCCTATCATCATTGATAGCACAAATTTTTTTTGAAAGGTGGATATGGGTTTGATTAGTTCACCTATGCGAAATTGTGCCGGAAGATAGGAAAACGATGAAAAGGTTACGGTAAGAACCGCATAAAGACAGGCAACCACGGAAATTTGGACAATGTCTTCTATTCTTTTTGACATATAGATACCTCCTTGTTTTTTTTAACCGGGGTGGCTGCGACCCGGGCAAGCTTTGCTTGCTTTTTTCATTATAATAGTTTTAAGTTTGATTGACAATAATAAAACCTGCTATATAAAAAACAGAAATGCTAAAGTAAACAATATTAAAGCAGAAAAATTATATAGTGAAAATTTAATAAGATATTTTCTTTTCTGGTCTTTATATTCATTAGTGTAGATTTTATAGGATATTACGCTGGCGAGGGAAGCTATTAACGTCCCCATTCCTCCAATATCTACTCCTAAAAGAAGTTCTCTGTAATTGGTGGTAAACCCTGATAAGAAAATAGCGCAGGGTACATTGCTTATAAATTGGCTTAGAGTAATTGAAGCCAGAAAGGTAGATCTGGGTTTATCGAGAATTTTAGAAACCACAATTTTTATATACTCAAAATGAGAAAGATTGCCTATAAAAATAAAAAAGAACACAAAGGTAAAAAGCAATATGTAGTCAACCCTCTTAAAAAGTTTTTTATCAAAAATAAAGGTGACAAATAGGGTAATTATAAAAGCCGAAAGGTAGCTTATAAAGTTGAAAATAGATAACAAAATTACTGCGAAAAGCCCTGTAAAAATCAGGGCACTTTTTTTGTCTTCAATCTTAACCTCTTCAATGTGAAATATTATTTTCTTGTTAGGGATTATCCAATTAAAAAGAATTAAAAAAATGAATCCGGAAAATGCAAAAGGAAACATTATTTTAAAAAATTCGGCCGTCTTAATATTATATTTCGAATATAAAAATAAGTTTTGTGGATTTCCCATGGGTGTAAGGCTGCTTCCTATATTTGCAGCGAGGGTCTGAAAAATTACGATTTCTGCAGGATCGACCTTTGTCTTTTTTGCAATTATTAAGCTTAAAGGTACAAAAGTAATAAGGGCCACATCGTTAGTTACAAGCATCGAAAAAAGAAAAGTAATAAGCATCAGCATTAAAGAAACAGTTCTTTCGGTATTGCATCTGTCCAAAATATTAATTGAAATCATCTCCAAAATTTTTAATTTTTTAAAAGCTTCAACTACAACCATTAAATTAAATAAAGAAAGTAATACTTTAAAATCAATGTATTCTATTTTTGGTGGAGAGATAAAACATGAAAGTAAAGCAAGAAAAAATGATGCGATGAATACCGCATCTTCTTTTACTTTATTTTTTAGCTGATTTATCAAAGGTTATCCTCCTTATTTATAAGATTTTTTTCATAGTAAATAACAATGTAATTATATAAGATAAAAGATAAATTTTCTATTGCCTAAAAGCTATCAATCTAATCTATAAATTTTTTATAGCTATTTTTTATTAAAAAAAATGAATTAAAAGAAGGAATTTTAAAAAAAAGAGAGAATATTATATTTAAAATGATTGTATCCCGCATCCCGAATCCCATATAATGAGGTGATACTTTGGAAAAAACTATGGAATTGGAGTTTTCCCATCTAAAACCTATAAGAGATTTGATATATGAACATATTCGGAAAATGATATTCAGCGGAGAATTAAAAGAAGGAGAAAGGCTTGTAGAAAAAGATTTAGCCGAAAAGCTGAAAGTAAGCAGAACTCCGGTTAGAGAAGCTTTAAGAAAATTGGAAACCGAGGGCCTGGTCGTTCATCTTCCGAGAAAAGGCGTGGTGGTAAAAGGATTCAGCAAAGAGGACGTAATAGAGATATATTCGATAAGAAAGTCCTTAGAGGCCCTTGCCATATCGTTTACTGTCCAAAATATTACCGAAAAAGAGATTGAAAAACTTAAAAATTTAAATGAAAAAATGAAAGAAGTTGCGAAAGAAGAGGATGCGGAAAAACTTTTTGAGCTTTTAAGGGAGTTTAATAAAGTGCTGATAGAATCTTGCAGGATGCCAAGGTTAATTAGTTTAATAAATACTTATAGAGAGTACTTAGAACGCTTCAGGGTAGTTACAATGTCGAAGAAGGAGAGAAAACTTTTAGCACTTAAAGAACATGATGAAATAATAGATGCGATTATAAAAAGGGATGCAAAACGAGCCCAGTCTCTTGTTCAAGAGCATTTACAGGGGGCGTTGGAAGCTTTTTTGGCTAATTTTTAATTTTTTTTAAAAACAATTTGCATCCCGTATCCAATACAGAAAATTTAAAAATTTTGTTGAAGGAGATGGATAAAGATGAGAGAAGAAATAAGAGTTTTAACTCCTGCGGGAATGCTGGGTTACGGTTTTCCCGTAAAATGGTTCAAAGAGGGTTTAAAACGAAATCCAGATGTTATTGCTATTGATTCAGGCTCTACCGATAGTGGTCCTCATAAATTGGGAACGGGAGCCATGACCTGTTCGAGAGAAGCGTATATTAAGGACATTTCTTTAATGCTGGAAGCTTGTTATGAGAGAAAAATACCGGTGTTCATCAGTTCAGCCGGTGGAGATGGTAGTGATCAGCATGTAGACGAATTTTTAGAAATCATTAAAGGCATAGCTAAAGAAAAAGGTTATCATTTTAAAATAGCGGCAATTTACAGCAATGTGGATAAATCATATCTAAAAAGCAAGCTGAAACAAGGAAAAGTAAGTCCATGTGGCCCGGTACCCGAATTAACGGAGGAAGAAATTGACAGAGCTACCACTATCGTTGCACAAATGGGTGTAGAGCCATATTTAAAAGTTTTAAGGGAACATAGGGATATAGATGTAATTGTTTCAGGGAGGACCTATGACCCTGTACCGATAGCTGCTCTTGGAATATTGGAAGGATTTGACCCGGGACTTTGCTGGCATATGGGTAAAATAATGGAATGTGGAGCGATATGTGCAGAACCAGCTGGAAAAAACATTTTTGGAATTTTAAGGAAGGATCATTTTATTGTGGAGCCTTTGAATCCTGCGGAAAGGTGCACGGTCGCCTCGGTGGCTGCTCATACATTATACGAAAAAACCCATCCCTTTCTCCTACCGGGGCCGGGAGGTATAACCGATCTTTCAAATACAAAATTTGAACAGATTGACGAAAGAAGTGTAAGGGTAACTGGAAGCAAATTTTTACCTTCAGAAAAATATACTTTAAAGCTTGAAGGAGCAAAGAAGGTAGGTTACAGGAGCATTTTCATTGCAGGGGTAAGAGATCCAATTGAAATAGAACGTATTGATGAAATAATTGAAAGGGTTACAAAAGACGTAGAAGAATATTTCAGCGAAATTCCCAAAGATAGTTATAAAATGATTTTCCATCTTTATGGCAAGAACGGAGTAATGGGGGAATTTGAACCGGTAAAAGATTTTAAACCTCTTGAACTTTGCGTAATACTTGAGGTAACGGCCCAAACTCAGGAATTGGCTACTGCTATTTGTTCACGAGCAAGAACCGAGATGCTTCATTCGCCTTATGAGGGCAGGATTGCTACTGCGGGCAATATAGCATTTCCCTTTACACCTTTAGAAATACCGCTGGGCGTTGTTTGTGAATTTAATGTTTACCACTTGTTGGAAGTCGAAGACCCCTTAGAAGTAATAAGGTTTAAGTATTTGGAGGTGTAAAAAATGAAAAAGGTTTATCTAAAGGATATAGCAAAAGTTCTAAGGAGTAAGAATTCCGGGCCTTTTGAAATGACACTGGATATCATTTTTAAAAGTAAAGAGGATTACGAGAAAATAAAAAAATTAGGGGTTATAAATGAAGATTTAATTTCTAAAATTTACGGTATTGATAAGGAAAAAATAATCACCTTCGTTTATTTTGATGCTGCCAATGCGATTAAAATAACAATACCGAGACTTAGACCTCAAGGTACAGTAGGAGAAACCGATATGCACGCAGCTCAGCAGCATGTTCCTTTGATGTTTGTAGAAATACCATGGGAATAAGAGGAGGTGGGATTAGAAACATATAACTAATACTATTAAATTGAGATTTGTGAAAGGAGGATTCAATATGAAAAAAATGCTGAAGAGAAATTATTACTTAAGTGCTTTATTGATTCTAATTTTGTTACTAACTGCAGGTTGTTCATCAAATAAATCTGCACAAAACAATCAAGTAAATTATCCTACAAAACCCTTTGAATTTGTGGCTCCCGCAGGACCGGGGGGCGGCTGGGATACTACCATAAGAACAGTAGCGAAAGTGCTTCAGGACACTAAATTAATTACCCAGCCCATGCCGGTGGTAAATAAACCCGGTGGTGGTGGCGCGGTTGGACTTGCCTACATGCAGGAGAAAAAAGGAGACCCGTATGAGGTAATAGTATTTTCACCACCTTTACTATTGATAAATCTTACCGGACAAACCCAATACTCTTACAAAAATTTAACACCTCTTGCTATGCTCATACACGATTACGGTGCTTTTGCAGTGCCGAAAAACTCGAAATTTAATAATATTAACGAGGTAATGGAAGCCCTAAAGAAGGATCCAAAAAGTGTAAAGATTGGCGGTGTTTCTTCACCTGGCAGTATGGATCACATACAGTTTTTAGCTGCTGCAAAAGCTGCAGGTGTTGAAAACTTGAAAGACATACAATATATTTCTTTCCAGGGCGGGGAACATCTTGCAGCCTTGATGGGTGGACATATTGACCTTTTATCTACAGGAATGGCAGAAGTAGTGGGGCCAATGCAGAGCGGTGATATAAAAGTGCTTGCAGTAACAGCACCCGAAAGAATAAAAGAAGGGCCTTTATCTCAGGTTCCCACTTTAAAAGAACAGGGAATTAATGCTGAATTCATAAACTGGAGAGGGCTTTTTGGTCCACCCGAAATGCCTGATTACGCAGTAAAATATTTAACGGATGCATTGTCAAAAATGGTAAATACCCCTGAATGGGATGAAATGGTTAAGAAATATGGATGGACAAAAGCATTTATGGGAAGCGAAGAATTCAAAGCGTTCTTAGAAAAGACAAATGAAAGCTATAAAGAAATATTGAAGGAAATTGATATGTACAAAGGACAGTAATAACTGCCTCGCTCCGCAGGTATACAGCCTGCGGAGCGGCTTTAAAAAAGGGGTGAGATAATAATGAAAAAGGACATGGTTACTGGGCTAAGTGCAATAATTTTAGGGCTTTTATACACATACAAAGCATTGAGCCTTCCCAAGGCATCCATAGGTAATCCAATGGCTCCATTATATTTTCCACTTAGCCTTGGTGTTTTAATGGTTTTAATGGGAGTAATAGGGATACTTACGGAAATGGGTAAAAAAATAAACCTAGAAGATAAAAAGGAAATAAAAGAGGAAAAAGATAAAAGCTACGTAAAACTTATAGCAGGGACAGTGATCGCTTCTATAATATATACTGTACTTTTTGATAAAATCGGGTTTATAATTTCTACCGTATTATTTCTAAGTTTTATTCTTTTTATGGTCAATGGAAAGGATAAGTGGATAACGAATATATTGGTATCAGTATTATTTTCGTTTTCGGTTTGGTATGTTTTTGAAAAATTGATCAATATAAGTTTACCGTAAGAGAGGTGCCCAAAATGGATATTTTACAGTACTTACTATATGGCTTTAAAGTTGCCATGACTCCTATTAATATCATCTGGCTTATTTTTGGTTCCATACTGGGGACGGTTCTCGGTATGCTTCCTGGTATCGGTCCTACCACAGGTATAGCTTTATTGCTTCCTCTTACCTTTACCATGAATCCTACTACGGCTTTGATTACCATGTGCGCTGTTTATTACGGTGCTATGTTCGGTGGGTCAAGGAGTGCAATATTGCTAAATATACCGGGAGATGGGGCAGCGGTAGCTTCTTGCTTTGATGGTTACCCTATGGCAAAGAACGGTCAGGCTGAAGCCGCGTTAGCAATTTCTGCAATAGCTTCCTTCATCGGTGGTATGCTTTCAACAATAGCCTTCGTGTTTCTGGCACTGCCGATAGCAAGATTTGCTTTGAAATTTGGGCCTCCTGAATATTTCGCTCTAATGATTTTTGCACTTGCGGCTACTGCTTCTATATCAAAGGATGAACTTGTAAAGGGATTCATATCTTTACTTCTGGGATTAATGATTTCCACTGTGGGAATTGATTTACAATCGGGTGTACAAAGGTTTACTTTCGGAATTCCGGAACTTCAGATGGGTATAGATTTTGTTGTAGTGATTATAGGTATATACGGAATGAGCGAGGTATTTATAAACTTTGAAAAAATTGCCAGACAGCATTCTTTTTCGGTTCAAACAAAGTTCAAAAGGATATGGATTACTTTGGAACAATGGAAAAGAAGTATACTGCCAATATTAAGAGAAACACCCGTAGGTTTTTTAATCGGTGTCCTTCCGGGAGCGGGCGGTACTATTGCTGCTATGATGGCATATAATAATGAAAAACAGCTGTCTAAGCAACCTGAAAAATTTGGTAAGGGTGCCATAGAAGGGCTTGCTGCGCCGGAAGCTGCAAATAACGCTTGTTCCGTAGGAGCCCTTATTCCTATGCTAACTCTTGGTGTTCCCGGGTCCGGAACGACAGCGGTCATGCTCGGCGCTTTGATGATATACGGACTTCAACCAGGACCGCTTCTTTTTCAGCAACATCCCGAAATAGGCTGGGGTGTAATTGCAAGCATGTTTTTGGGTAATGTAATATGTGCGATAATCAATATTCCTCTGGCTGGTTTACTTGTAAGGGTACTTTCTGTTCCTCCTAAAATTTTATATCCAGTTATAATTGGTATTTGTTTTATAGGTGTTTATGCAATAAACATGAGCATAATTGATTTTTATCTATTAATAATTTTTGGAATACTTGGTTACTTCATGAAAAAGTTGGATATTCCATCAGCACCTTTAATATTAGCTTGTATAGTTGGAGAAAAGATCGAACAATACTTTAGACAGTCTTTGATGTTGTCAAACGGAAGTTTAAGTATTTTTTTCCGTTCGGGAATTTCTGTAACGCTTTTATTACTTGCCTTTATTTCAATAGTGTATCCTTTCATATCTGACTATGTAAAAACAAAAAAACAAAGTCCAAAAGTTATATAAATTTGATAGCCCACCTTTTACATTGGTGGGTTTTATTATTTATTTGCTTTTATTCTTGGATTTATAGAATACTTTAAAAAATCTATGCATATTTTCAAATTAAAAAATATATATTTATGTGTGAAATAAAATATTTAAGTAAAATTTAAAAAATTTACAATTGTAATGCAGGAAAATTCCATAAAATGGAGAATACTTATATGAACCCTGCGCCTGAAAAAAATTTATATAAAGGAGGTGTGGCTGGCGTCAGGGGAACCTGGCGGCCGGCGGTGGTCATGAGGAAGATACTTATGATATCACCGGAAAAATGCACTGGCTGCAGGACCTGCGAGCTTGCCTGTTCTTTTGTCAAAACGGATGTATTTAACCCGAAAGTATCACGAATTACCGTATTTGCCTTCGATGAAGCGGCAGTTTCGGTACCAATGACTTGCATGCAGTGCGATACGCCCTACTGCATGAAGGTATGTCCGACCTCGGCTATTTCTAAAACGGAAGATGGTGTGGTAAAGGTTAACGGCGAAAAGTGTATAGGTTGCAAACTCTGCATAGCAGCATGCCCTCTGGGAAATATCACCTTAAGCACCGTAGAAGGTAAGATAGTAAAATGCGATCTCTGCGGCGGAGAACCCAAATGTGCGGAATTTTGTCCGACCGGTGCAATAGAATTTAAGGAAGTTTCCCCAAATGTTTTAGAAAGGAAGAAAGCAATAGCCAGGAAATTTAAAGAACTTTTAGGGGAGGCGAAGGAATAATGTTCGGTTGGACTGGAAAAATTATCAGGGTAAATCTCAGTGAGGGCAGCATAAAGGTAGAAAACCTAAGGATGAAAGATGCATATGAATATCTCGGCGGGAGGGGTCTTGGGGTTAAAATACTCTCTGATGAGGTTGACCCGAAAGTTGACCCTTTAAGCCCTGAGAATAAATTGATTTTTATGACCGGTCCCCTTACCGGTACTCTGGCACCTTGCTCGGGAAGATATGAAGTGGTAGCAAAGGCTCCACTTACGGGAACGGTGGGAGGTGCCAATTCGGGTGGACATTTTGGACCGGAATTAAAATTTGCCGGATATGACGGCATAATATTTGAAGGCAAAGCTGAAAAACCCGTTTACCTGTGGATAAACGATGACAAAATAGAGCTGAGATCTGCCGAACATTTGTGGGGGAAAAATGTGTTTGATACCACCGATGAGCTTTTAAAGGAGACCTCAGAGGATGCAAGGGTGGCATGCATTGGTCCCGGTGGAGAAAAAATGGTGCTTTTTGCTACTGTTATGAACGATAAGCACAGGGCTGCGGGACGTTCGGGCATGGGAGCGGTTATGGGCTCCAAGAATTTAAAGGCGGTTGTTGTAAGAGGAACGGGCTCAATAAAAGTAAAGGACCCGGATACCTTTATGAATGCAGTAAAAGAAGCCTATAAAAAATTGAAGGAACAACCAGTAACCAGTGCGGGGCTTCCCACCTACGGTACGGCAATTCTTATAAATATCCTGAACCAGGTAGGATCTCTTCCGACGAGAAACTGGAGGGATGGCGGATATTTCGAATATGCCGAAGAAATAAGCGGCGAAGCTCTCAGGGAAAAATATCTTGTTAAAAATAAAGCCTGCTTTGGATGTCCTATTGCTTGCGGCAGGGTTACAAGGATTCCGGAAGGAAAATTTAAGGGATTTGGCGAAGGACCGGAATACGAAGCTGCCTGGGCTTTAGGGGCGGATTGCGGTGTAAGGGATTTAGCGGCGGTAAGCAAAGCAAACTTTATTTGCAATGAACTGGGGATTGACCCGATAACCATGGGCGCTACCATTGCCTGCGTAATGGAGATGTATGAAAAAGGGATCATTTCCAAAGAAGAAATAGGCTTTGAGGCTCCCTTCGGAAGCGCCGATGCTCTTGTGGAATTGACCAGAATGGCAGGTTTACGGGAAGGTTTTGGCGATAAGCTGGCTTTGGGGTCCTACCGGTTGGCTGACTTTTACGGACATCCCGAACTTTCCATGTCGGTCAAGAAGCAGGAAATGCCCGCCTATGACGGTAGGGGAGTACAGGGTATGGGCCTGGAATACGCCACATCAAACCGCGGTGGGTGCCATGTAAGGGGTTATATGACCTCGGTAGAGGTTTTAGGAATCCCCATAAAACTTGATCCTCTTGTAACTACGGATAAAGCCAAGTGGCTTAAGGCTTTTCAGGATGCAACCGCGGTTGTGGATTCTTCCAATATTTGTCTTTTCACCACCTTTGCCCTAGGTGTTCCCGATATAAATGCAATGATGAAAGGCGCCGCGGGCTGGGATTATACCGATGAAGATGTTTTGAAAATTGGAGAAAGGATCTGGAATTTAGAAAGATTATTTAACTTAAATGCCGGAATTACGAAAGATGATGATACATTACCGCCAAGACTTTTAACGGAGCCTTTAAAAGAAGGCCCGGCAAAGGGCAAGGTGGTAGAGCTGGACACAATGTTAAAGGAGTACTACGAAGTAAGAGGATGGGATGAAGAAGGGATACCCACAGAAGAGAAATTAAAGGAGCTCGGGATAAAGTAATTTTAAAAAAGGTTTAATATTGCCGCGGGCCCCGTAGAAGGGGCCTACGGTATACTTAGAAGGGGAATTTTTATGAAAGTGAAATTTTTTGCCCATTACAGGGAATATACCGGAGCAAAAGAAATTGATATAAAAAACTGTAAAACGATAGGGGAACTGTTAAAAAAACTATCGGAAATCTACGGAGAAAAACTTTCAAAGGAATTTTTTGATGGAGAAAGTTTAAGCAGCAGGGTAATAGTGCTTGTAAACGGTAGAAATATAGTTCACCTGCAAAATCTAAATACTCCGTTAAATGATGATGACGAAATAAGCCTTTTTCCGGTCGTCGCCGGCGGCCTGTAAAACGGCTTTTTATTTTTGAGGAAGGTGAGCTTATGATTGAATCCATACTGAAGAGGTATCCGAAAGAAAAACGGTTTCTTCTTGCAATACTCCAGGATATTCAAAGGACTTACAACTATTTACCGCGAGAAGCCTTAAACGAAGTCCGGGAGTATCTCGATATTCCTTTAAGCAGCCTTTACAGCATGGCTACTTTTTACAGGGCATTAAGCCTGAAACCCAAAGGGAAATACGTTATAAGGATATGCGACGGTACCGCCTGCCATATAAGGGGCTCCATGAATCTTTTGGAGGAAATTAAAAGGGAGCTCTCCCTTTCGCCGGGGGAAATAACTCCGGACGGTAAATTTTCTTTGGAGACGGTTAACTGCCTCGGCTCCTGCGCGATAGCTCCCGTTATGATGATAAACGAAAGGGTTTACGGCAACCTTAAGCCGGATATGTTAAGGGAAATTTTTAGCAGCTACGGGGGTGAGGAAAATGGCCGAGGATAATATGCACAATAAAAAAATGGTACTGATATGCTGCGGTACGGGCTGTTTGGCTAACAACAGTTTTGAAATATATAGAGAGCTTAAAAAAAGGGTAGAAGCTACCGGTAAAGATATATCGGTTAAGCCGGTGCTTAAAACAACGGGTTGTAATGGCCTTTGTGAAAAAGGGCCGGTAATTACAATTCTGCCGGAGGATATTTTTTACTCCAAGGTTAAGGTTTCGGATGTCGATGAAATTTTCGAAAAGACCCTCTTAAAAGGTGAGATAATTGAAAGGCTTCTATATCTGGATATAAAAACGGGGAAAAAGGTCAAATCCCATAAGGAAAGCGAGTTTTTTAAAAGGCAAAAAAAGATTGCCCTGCGAAATATTGGTCAGATAGACCCGGCCGATATAGAGGATTATATTCAAAGGGGAGGCTACAGGGCACTTAAAAAGGCTTTGTTTGAAATGTCGCCCGATGAGATAATTAATGAAATAGAAAAATCGGGTTTAAGGGGAAGGGGAGGTGCGGGATTTCCCACCGGTTACAAGTGGAAGCAGGCAAAGAAAATAAACAGTTTTCCGAAATACGTGATATGTAACGGCGATGAGGGAGACCCCGGGGCTTTTATGGACAGGAGCGTTATGGAAGGAGATCCGCACAGCATCATAGAGGGGATGATAATAGGTGCCTATGCCGTAGGGGCCCAAAAAGGTTTCGTCTATATAAGGGATGAGTACGCCCTTGCGGTAAAGAACGTTTCAAGGGCAATAAAGGATGCCTATGAAAGGGGATTCTTAGGCGAGAATATTTTGGGCAGCGGTTTTAACCTGGATATAGAAATAGTCAGGGGCGGAGGGGCTTTTGTGTGCGGAGAATCCACAGCCCTTATGGCTTCAATAGAGGGAAGGGTGGGAGAACCGAGGGTAAAATACATAAGGTCTACCGAAAAAGGATTATGGGGACAGCCTACGGTTTTAAACAATGTGGAGACATGGGCAAACGTACCTGTCATTATTGAACGGGGAGCGGAGTGGTTTTCCTCCATAGGCACCGAAAAAAGCAAGGGTACAAAAGTTTTTTCACTGGTAGGCAAGGTAAACAATACGGGGCTTATAGAAGTACCCATGGGGGTTACCCTGAGGGAAATCATTTTCGATATCGGCGGAGGCATCCCCGGCGGAAAAAAATTTAAGGCTGTACAGACGGGAGGGCCTTCGGGAGGATGCATACCCGAATCCCTTCTGGATTTACCCATTGATTTCGATTCCCTCGATAAGGCAGGATCCATGATGGGCTCTGGCGGTATGATAGTAATGGATGAGAGCACCTGCATGGTGGAGGTGGCAAGATATTATCTGAAATTCCTTTCGGAAGAATCCTGCGGAAAGTGCACTCCCTGCCGGGAAGGAATAAGGCGGATGCTGGAAATACTGGAGGATATATGCGCCGGTAAAGGAAGGGAAGAAGATATCGAGCTTTTACTGGAACTTGCGGAAACGGTAAGGGAAGCTTCTTTGTGCGGGCTTGGGAAAACCGCCCCTAATCCGGTTATTACTACAATTAAATACTTCAAAGATGAATACCTGGCTCATATAAAAGGAAAGAGATGTCCTGCAGGGGTATGCAAGGAGCTTACCTCTTACAGGATAAATCAGGAGCTCTGCAGAAGGTGCGGAGTGTGTGTAAAAAAATGCCCTGCCGGTGCTATTTTTTCAAAACCCAAAAGCCCCTATGTAATAGACAACGACAAATGCATAGTCTGCGGAGCCTGCAGGGAAGCCTGCAGATTTAATGCAGTAGAAATTTTGGGGAGGCGGGAAGGATGAAAATAAAGATTGACGGCAAAGAGTGCGAAGCAGATCACGGTGAATATATACTCGATGTTGCTAAAAGAAACGGCATACACATACCCACATTGTGCCATACGGACGCCCTGCCGGGACAGGGAAGCTGCAGGCTCTGCATTGTAGAGGTGATTGAAGGGGGTAAAAATAAGGTAGTTGTGTCCTGCCTTTACCCCGTTACCAGTGAAATAGAAGTTGTAACAAATTCGGACAAAATAAGAAGGCTGAGGAAAAACATAATTAGGCTTCTTGCGGCAAGGGCACCGGAAAGCGAACGGATAAAAAAGCTTAAGGAAGAATACGGAGTCTATGAAGAAAAAAGGTTTGAGATAGATAAAGGAGAAAAGTGCGTACTTTGCGGACTTTGCGTGAGGGCATGCGAGGCAATGGGCGTTTATGCCATTTCATCGGTGGAGAGGGGCATAAAAAAGAGGATATCTCCTCCCTTTGAAGAACCTCCCGTAGACTGTATAGGATGCAGTGCGTGTGCCGTGGTTTGTCCTACGGGGGCGATAGCTTTAACGGAATTTGAGGGCAAAAGGATTATTTGGGATAAAACCTTTGAGCTTGTAAAATGCAGCGTTTGCGAAAACTATTTTGCGACCCGCGAACAGTATGAATTTTTAAAGCAAAAATACGGCTTAGAGGCAGGAGAGCTTCTTTGTGACAAATGCCGGAAAAAGTTTACTGCTCAAAAATTGGTTTTCTAAAATTTTACCGCCCTGTTGGAAATTTCGGGGCGGTTTTTAAAAATATGTTGATAAATTTTACGAAATAGTGATAAAATTTTAGTAGATTCTCACCTTTTCCGGTATAAATCGTTAATTAGCTCCGTTATATCTAAGATGTACTCTCCTCGCCCGGGCCAATCTATTTTAATATAGGGCGAATTCAGTGCGGCTATGTGAGAATTTTTTTCCGAGTAAATTTTTAAAGATAGTTCCTCCACGAATCTACCGGGATCTAAAAAAATATTTGTGTTCACCTTCAGGTAAATTTTATCTTCGGGATCTAAAAAAAGTATTTTAAACGGTTTTGCCGGTTCTGCTTCAAAAGTCTCCGCATAGTTTTTAAAATCGTAAACTTTTTTTCTTCCTATGGCAGCAATTCTCTTTCCTCCAAGAACACAGCCGGAAAACTTGAAAATATCGCTGGATGAGGTTTCTTTTATTTCGGAATTATTAATAAGTATTATATTATGAAACTCATAAAAATCCGAAATGAATGTAGTCCTGTTGGTAAAAAACTCAACGCCTATTTCCATTTTATTTTACCCCTCCTCAAGTTAACGGTATATCTTATATTATTCAAAATATAGTAAATAGGTTACTTATTTTATTAAAGGAGGAGACTATGAATCCAAAAAAGCTTGGGGACTTTAAACAGCTAATTATGAAAATAAATAACAAAGTAAATGAGGAAATGTACGGCAGGGGGCTGGACTGGCAGAAGGTAGAAATCTTTGGAGATAAAATAGTGATAATAGCCTGCAATAAAAGAATTTCCGTTTTAAAACACTTAGATGAAAAGGAATATTTTGTCACCAGGTTGATGGATTTAGCGCTACTCTCCGAATTTAAACTGAGGTTCAAACAAAAGTTTGAAGAAGATACCGGACTTAAAATAAAAAGCCTCCTGAAAGATTACGATCCGGAACAGGAATATGCTGGCACTATTATAATTACCGCAATGCCCGTGGAAGAATTTTTGGAGAAATCTTCGTAGTGAAAATAAATACTATTGACAAAATAATATATTCACTGTATATTTTTATATAGACAAGCTTATACTACTAAAATGACTGGATAAGAGAGATCCCCTGTGAGGGATAGCTCGAGGCCGTCAGATAAATGCTGCAGGGTGTAAGATTTTCTTACATACCCTTTTGCGGTATTTATTTGACGGCCTTTTAAATTTTTTAAAAGGAGGAATAAATTTTGAAAATTAAGGAAATTGTCAGCGCTTTAAACGAAATAACGGGAGGAAGGGTAGTTGCGGACCTGTCGGATATCACCCTGGGTAAAAACCCTTTTGTGGTAATGAAATCTTCAAATATACCGGGCAAGGAGGTTATTGAAATCCCGGGACTGGTGTTTGGCGATCCGGAAAAAGAAGTTAAAAAGGTTGCTATTACCATGACCCTCACCGAGCAGTCCATCGAGCTTGCCGGGGCTACGGGCGTGGACCTGATAGTTGCTCATCATCCAGTAGCGGATGCGGCGAATTCGGGAGGAGTTACCCTGAAAAACTACCTCGGATTATACGGAATATCGGTAATAGAATTGCACGAAGCTTTTCACGGCCTGCACCCGGGAATATCTTACATTCACGGTCACAGGGCGTATAAGGTGGATATAAGTTACGGAGGGATACCGGGGAATATAATGTATGTGGGTAAAGTCTTGGAAGGCATCAATACGTTGAAGGATATAATAGAAAGAATAAATTCCTTTATGGATATTAAAAGAGAATTTCTGTCTTTAGAGAATGAAAAGAGCGTATACGGCGAAAAGGATATGGTCAATTCGGCCACCGGAGCGCTGGCAGAGGTTTTTTTGGGAGAACCGGATTCTAAAGTGGAATACATTTTACATATATTCCCCCATACCGGCTTCGAACCGGTGCACCTCTTAAAAGCCAAGTCGGAATATCCCGAGATAGATACGGTGATATGTTCCATAAGCAGGGTAAAAAGGGAAAGCCCGCTTGTAAAAAAGGCGGAGGAACTGGGACTAAATTTCATATGCGGGAATTCCCATGCGTACGAGATCTTCGAAAATGGCCTCCCCCTCGCGCTCGCTTTAAAATCCTACGTGAAGGACGATATCGAGATACGCATTTTCAGAGAAAAGGTGTATTCATTTCCCGTAAGTTCCTTCGGTTCGGACAGAATAAAGGAATATGCAGATTATATTAGCCAGAATTATCTAATAAAAAATCCATGCGGGAGGTGATGGGAAAACAAAAAAGGGAATTTACCTTTAGTTTCTATTAAAAATTATTAAGGAGGGGTATTATGGCGGTTAAGGAAAAGGAAGTAATAAGTACCAGAAAAATGGAAAGGATTGAATATGTAGGGCTTACTGTCCTGGGGTTATCTCTTGCCGTGCTTTTTTTCAGGCCCGGAGTAATAGGCGGAATTTTCGATGCCATGGTTAACAAAACCGTCCCCGTTATAGTAAAGGTGTATTTAACGGGGACCCTTGGATGCGCTATAATCCTGAGTGTTATGACCGGAAGGATTCTTGAAAGACTCGGATTCACTGATGCTCTTGTAAGATTATATGTACCTTTGGCTCGATGGATTAAAATAACACCCCTTGTAATAGTTCCCGCAATTTACAATATCCTGGGAGATATAAATGCCGCGGGCAGAATAACAGCACCCTATTTAAAAAAGGTAGGAGCAACAAAAGACGAGCAAAAAATTGCAGTAGCCACCATGTGTCAGGGGAATCAGTCCTTTTCCACTTTGATGCTGGGCATTTTAGCCTTTGCTACCGGCGGCATCTGGGCTTTTCCTGTAATATTTATAGGGCTTTTTTTGCCGGTTATACTCGTTCCTCTATTATTAAAGGTCACCCTTTACAGAAACGTCAGCTTTAAAGATATTTCCGATATGCCCCGGTTTACCCCCAGCACGCCTATTGTCCCCACTATCTTTAACGGTGCCCGGGAAGGCGCGGAACTTTTGTTCCTGCTTTTAATACCGGCAGCAGCGGTAATTTTTGCAATAATGGGGGCCTTGGAGTATATCGGCATTTGGAAGCCCATAGAAAATGCTTTGACAGGATTTCTCGGAGCTCTTTCCATTGATCCTCAGACGGGAATACAGTCCATACTGGTTTCTCCAACCCTTGCCATGAACACCCTTGTTCAGACCATAAAAAATATACCTCCCCGTTTTGCCATAGGTTCCTTTATCCTTGCAGCTTCGGGCTTTCCTCTTCAAATACCCTTGGCGCAGATTCCGGCAGTTTGGTCGCAGAATTCCGATTTGACCGCCCAGGAAGCCTTAGAAGCAGCGGTTGTTGGAATTATTATAAGGATAATTTCAGCTTTTGTACTGGCAATGATTATCACGCCTCTGGTGGTGTAACCGATGGAATATTTTATATCGATGCCGAAACACGGTTTGACGATTAGAGAAGGAACCTTTATTAAGTGGGTTTACGCCCATTGGAATAATTGAAATAGATAAATAAAAAAAGAGGCAGGAAGATTTCCTGCCTCTTGCTTTTGCATATATATTAAGTTATTTTAAAATTTTATTGAAAAATTTTCTTAATTTTGTAATAATCTAATTATAAACAAAGATAATTTAAATTAAAAAAAGGGGTATTTTATATGATTTATATTGTAACTGATAGTGCGGCGGACCTTCCACCGGAGATTATAAAGGAGCACAATATTCATGTAGTGCCTCTTACGGTGAAAATTGACGGAGTAGAATACAGAGAGGGAATTGACCTTTCCCCAATTGAATTTCAGCAAAAGATGTTAAGTTCCCGGCAGCTTCCGGTAACATCTCAGCCCTCACCCTATAACTTTTTTAATGTATTTCAGGAACTATCGGAAAAAGGACAGGTGCTTTGCCTTACGCTCTCTTCAAAGCTAAGCGGTACTTTCCAATCAGCCTGTGTAGCAAAAAACATGCTGGGGGAAAAGGTAAAGGTTTATGATACCCTGGCAGGTTCTCTCGGCCAGGGAATTCAGGTGATAAAAGCAGCTAAATGGGCAGCTGAAGGACTGAGCATTGATGAGATTATAAAAAGGTTGGATGCGGTAAGAAGGGAAATGAATATACTAATTCTTTTGGATACCCTGGAGAACATAGTAAAGGGTGGAAGGTTGAGCAAATTTCAGGGCTCCCTGGCAAAGGTGCTTGATATCAAAGTAATTTTACACGCGGTGGAAGGTGCGGTAGAGGTTCTGGAGAAGGTAAGAGGTAAAAAGAGATTTCTTATGAGGGCGGTAGAAGTTATATCGGAAAGGGGCAAAGACTTTTCGGAAAAAATCTTTGGAATCACTCATTTAGATAATGAAGAAGACGTGAATTTCCTAAAAGAGGTAATAGAGGAAAGATTTAACCCCAAAGAGGTTATAGTAGGACCTATGGGCTCCACCATGGGAACCTATGCGGGTAAGGGCGGTATCATCATTTCCTTCGGATAAAAATTATCCCTTGGTAATTTATGACAAGTTAGAACATTTTTTTTCAAAATCAATAAAAAAATTGTCAATAAGAAAAATATAAAAATAAGTAAAAAAATTTCAAAAACATATTGAAAAAAATATTTGTGTTTGATATATTAATGCATGGTAGCTTAAAAATAAAAGAGCCTCAGCAAAGTGGGGGGATAGGGGAATGCTGAGGCTTCGGAAAGGGAGGTTTCGAAGAACTCCCTTATTTGCACAATTTTTAAAATATTAATTCTTCTAAAAATAATTTTAATATACTTGTCCAGCAATGTCAATAGAAATTTTATTGTTTAGATAATTTATAACCCGGTGAAAAACTCAGTATTTTCACGGGTTTTTTATTTTCTTTGATTAATATTATAAACCTAAATTCTTACGAATTTGTTAATTTTTTTTGAAAATATTGTTATAAAATGATAAAGTTACCTTATTCGAGATTTCTTATTTAAGATTTATTAATTATAAAACAGCTAATTCTTCATTCTTTAAATCCGTTATAAACATATGTCCGGGGGAATGAGTAATCATAATTTCCGGTTTTGAATTTAATGCTACAGCCTGCGGTGTAACGCCGCATGCCCAGAAAACTGGCACTTCATTTTCCTTAATCTCAACGGGGTCCCCAAAATCGGGCTTTTCAATATCTTTGATTCCAATTTTCTTAGGGTCGCCTATATGAACGGGTGCGCCGTGCACTGAAGGGAATCTTGATGTTACCTGAACGGCGCGGATTACCAATTTTTCCGGTATTGGTCTCATGCTTACTACCATTTTTCCCGAAAAAACACCGGCAGGAACGGTGTCAATGTTTGTAATATACATAGGGACATTTTTGTTTTCTTCTATGTGCCTTACGGGTATACCGTTTTCTAACAAAGCCTTTTCAAAGGTAAAACTGCATCCTATTAAAAAGGAGACAAAGTCGTTCCGCCATATATCCTTTATATCCGTTACTTCATCGATCAGATTCCCTTCTTTATAAATCCTGTATTTTGGGATATCGGTTCTTATATCTGCATCCTTTGCTATATTGGGGACCGGATTTCCTGCATCTAACACATCCAGTAAAGGACAGGGTTTAGGGTTTCTGAAGGAAAATAGCAGAAAATCATAGGCATATTTTTTCGGAAGTATTACCAGATTTGCCTGAACAAAACCAAGGGCCATACCGCATGTCGGCCCCTGCCACTTACCTTCTCTAATTAATTTTCTTGCTTCATAAGAATTTAAATTATTCATACAAAATATCACCTCTTGTCTATATATCTCGTTATAATACCTCCACTATAGAAAAATACTTTTTATCTTTTATCTTTATATTGTAGTAATTTAACAAAACCGCTGTTTCTTTTATAATCCTTATCCTTTCCTCCCTTTCCGTAAAAATATTGTAGGCCTCTTCAATAGTTACCGCTTTAAATTTTACCCTGTCGCCGGGTTTTAACTGAGAAAGCATATCTAAATCAGTAGAAATACAGGTGGCGATTTTTACGTATCCTCCCGTTGTCTGAGCATCCTTGTGCATGACAATCGGTTTTCCATTTGCGGGTATTTGAATAGCACCCGGAACGAGTCCATCGGTTATTATATCATGTTTTTTTGCTTTAATTTCCGGACCTTCCAAACGAAATCCCATTCTATCCGAATCCTTGCTTATTGTGTATTCGGAGCTCAAAAATTTATCAATCATTCCCTTTTCAAAATAGTCGTCCTGAGGTCCCAAAATAACCCTTACTTCTAAAAAAGAGAAGTATTTAGGGATAAATTCGTCCCTTACTTTTACGAATTTACATTTTGTATTAGTTTCCTTTGCCTTTAAGATATCGTCTTTTAAAAGTCTTCTACCCATGTAGCCCCCAATGTTTCCCCTTGTATATGTGGAGTAGCTTCCCATCTTAAAGTCCCCTTCAAATCCCCCTTTAACCGCAAGGTAGGCACGGCATCCGGACTTTAATTGCCCAAAAGATACTATATCACCTTTCCTTACCGGAATTACGGACCAGCCGTGCACCAAATTGCCGTTTAAATAGACGGGGATTTCTGCCCCTGTTACTGAAATACACGTATCATTAAGGGCTTCTAATTGAGGACCTAACATTGTGATTTCAAGAGTGGGGGTATTTTCGGGATTTCCCAATAAAATATTAGAAATCCTGAAGGCAAATTCATCCATTGCACCGGAAGTGGGGACCCCCTGGTGCTCAAAACCGAACCTTCCCAAATCCTGTATAGTTGTAAACAAGCCGGGGCTTATCACCCTGAAAACATCCAATTTTTAACTACCTCCCAAAAATCAATTGGTGTAATCGTACATATTTACCTTAAATTTACCTTGATTTACTTCTTCTTTGATTTTAAAGAATTCCTCTTTGGTTATTCTTACAAATTTCAAATAATTGCCCGCCTCCAAAAGTATCGGTTTCTCGCTTTTTGGGTCGTAAATTTTTACCGGTGTCTGTCCTATCAGCCTCCAACCGCCAGGGCTTTCAATGGGGTATATGCCCGTCTGTTTATCCGCAATACCCACCGACCCTGCTGGTATTTTTTCCCTGGGCCTTTCCAAGCGGGGGGTAGCAATTTTTTCGGACATTCCGCCAAGATACGCAAAGCCCATTGTAAATCCCAGCATGTATATGCGGTACAGGGGTTTTGTGTGTATTTCTATTACCTCTTCAGGGGTCAATTTATTATAGGATGCTACGAATTCCAAGTCGGGACCAAACTCATCTCCGTAAACCACCGGGATTTCTATAACCTTTGCGTTTTTATATGAAGCTTTGTCGATAGAAGAAAGTATATTCTTTATTTTTGCGGTAATTTCTGTATATGGGATTATAAGCGGTTCGTATTTAATCAAAAGAGACCGATAAGTTGGTATAAGGGATATTATTCCTTTAATTTTTTCTTCTTTTAAAAAGCTGTAAAGGGCCATTACCCTGTCATTGCATTCTTCGGATATTTCGTTTCCGAATTCAACGAGAACAGCTTTGTCTCCTTCGGGCAAAATTTTTGGTTTTTCGTACATCTTTTATCTCTCCCGATTAGAATAAATTTTTCATTGGTTGAATTTCAATGCCGTTTTCCTCAAACAGTTTATTCAGCTTAGACGCAAAATCAACGGCTTTGGGGTTATCACCGTGGATGCATATGGTTTTTGCTTTTACATCTACCTCACTGCCGTCTACAGCTACTACCTTTCCTTCTTTTACCATTTTTAAAATCCTTCGGCAGGCTTCATCTTCGTCGTGGATTACTGCATTTGCGGCGCTCCTTGGTACAAGGGTGCCGTCGGGATTATAATTCCTGTCAGCAAAGAACTCTATGGCGTATTTAATGCCTTTTTTATTGGATTGGTATTCAAGCTCAGAATTGCCCAATCCTACGCAGATTAAATCCTCGTCCACCAATCCTATTGTTTCCACAATTGCTTCTGCAAGTTTTGCATTCTTCATGGCCATGTTATAAAGGGCACCGTGGGCTTTTACGTGTTGAAGCTTTAATCCTTGAGCCTCTGCAAAAGCCTTTAATGCGCCAATTTGATATATAAGGTAGTTTTTGACCTCTTCGGGTGAAACATCCATATTCCTCCTGCCGAAACCTAAAAGGTCTGGAAAACCCGGATGGGCTCCTACTGCTACGTTGTTTTCTTTGCAGTAATTTACCGTCTTTGCCATTACATTTGGGTCTCCTGCATGGAAGCCGCAGGCGATATTAGCGGAAGATATGTATTTTACTATTTCTTCATCCCTTCCTATCTTATAGGCTCCGAAGCTTTCACCTATGTCACTGTTCAGGTCGATTTTGAAAAGCATTTTTAAACCTCCCCATAAGGAATTTTAACTTTATTATATTGCAAAATTTATACCCGTAAATCTATTAATTCTAAATGAATTTGTTTAATATTTGTAACGGCGGAATTCTTTTTAACAAATATTTTTATTATAATTATTTTATACCGTTGCTATTTTAAGATATTTGCAAACCATGTGCGATATTGCACGTATTGTATATTTTAAGATAATTGGAGGAATTATTATGGTTAAATCATTTTTATTTATGTCCTTCTTCTTCATTTATACAATTTTAATAGTTTATTCCACTCGCAGCGGTTTTTACGATACCTATAATGTGGAAGATTTTTTTCTTGCGGGTAAAAAATTAAATACCTTTTACAGTACGGGTACCTTTATTGCAACTTGGTTTTCGGCAGCTTCCATACTGGGATTGGGTAGCTATCTTTATATTTACGGCATATCGGCGGTCTTTTACAGCATCCTGCCGTGGTTTTTCGGAGCCGTTTTACTGTATTTTCTGTCCGAAACTATAAGAAAAAGTAATATTCACACCTTTCCTGAATTTTTTCAGGAAAAATATAATTCCCAGCTTTTACAAATAAGTTCGTCCATTATAATGATTATTTCATATATATTTTATATTACCATGCAGATAAAAGGTTTCGGTATGGTTATGAGTATGCTCCTTGATATTCCGTACACCCTTTCCCTTTTACTTGTATATCTTTATATTTTTTATACTACCTTCGGCGGCCTTTTTTCCGTCGTTAAATCTGATGCATTAAACGCTTCTGTAATATTTGTATCTTTTTTAATCTTTGCCGTTTATGTTGTGATGTTAAACAAAGGTTTGACCAATTTATATATAAACGCTATAAATGTGGATACACCGCCTTTATTAACCTGGAATATATCCACCCCCAAGGGAGGGTTGCTTGATCCTTTTTGTAAAGGGCTCAGGCCGCCCTTATACCTTTTATCTTCGTTTTTCGGATGGGGTTTAGGGCTTGCTGCCAATCCCCAGTACATAATAAGGATTATTTCGGCAAAAAGCGATAAAACAGCAAAGAATATGATAGTTTATTCTTTAATCATACTTTCCCTGATTTACTTTTTTGTAATTTTCGGGTCCATAGGTTTACGGGTTCTAATACCTATTTTTATTGACAGTTCAAACAAAAACATAGATGATATAGTGCCGCTCTTGTTTAATCGTATTGCACCATCGTGGATAACCGGGGTATTTTTAATTGGCATTATTGCGGCATCGGTGTCCACCGCAAACTCCGAATTACTGCTGATATCCACCAGTTTCTGGAATGATCTCTTAAAAAGGTTTTATAAAAATCTTGACGATGAAGATAAAATCCTGAATATAAACCGAACTTTAATAGGGATTGCTGGAACTGTATCAATGATACTTTCCTTAAATCCGCCGAAAAACCTTATAGAATACGGAGGAAATATATGGGGAATTTTTTCTTCATCGATATTTGTACCGCTTTATGCCACCATGTTTATTAAAAAACCTAAAAAGATAAGTGCCGAAATATCTTTTTTCTCAGGACTTATTACATATATGCTGTTTTTTATACTTCAAAACAGGACAAATATTTCTTTTATAAAGTTGATTCACCCGGGAATGCCCGGTTTTATAGTATCTCTTTTAGGATTTATTGCAGGGGAGCTGAAAAAACATGAGGAGCATTGAGTCGAGGATACTCATACCTTTTTTGATAATAATAATAATTTCTTTAGCAATTCTTGGATTTACCTCCTACTACGGGTCGTATAAGATTTTTAAAAGTTTATTATATTATCTCCCCGACTATAATGAAAGCCTTTATACGGGTTTTGTTGCTTCAAAGCTGCTGGAACTTCAAAAGTACACAATACTTGTTGCTATAATATCTATAATCGTAGCATCCCAGCTTACCTTTTTCTTTACCTACGGTATAGTAAGACCCATAAAGAAGCTGTCCATTGCATGCGAGCGGGTGGCAAAGGGCGATTTTGAGGTAAAGGTGGAGTATAAAAGCGAGGATGAAATAGGTACTTTAAAGGATGCCTTCAATACTATGGTAGCAAAAATAAAAGAATACATAGAGAATATAGAGAAAATAAACAGGCTTACTCTGGTGGGGGAAATGTCCGCATCTCTTGCCCATGAAATAAGAAATCCCCTTCAGGGCATAAAATCCTGCCTTCAGGTAATGGAGACGGACCTTAAAGAAAGCAAACTTTCAAAAGAACTTTTTCCTTTGGTATATAACGAAATAAACCGCATAGACAGGATAATTTCGGATCTGTTAAGCTACGGAAGGCCTTCAGATCCATATTTTGAATGGATAGCTTTGGATAAGGTTTTGGATGAAATTTTACCCTTTGTGGATTCCATGATAAAAAAGAAAGGTTTGAACCTTAAAATTGATGTGGAAAAAGGTCTTGAGATTTATGTTGATTCTTCTCATTTTAAGCAGATTATTATTAACGTAATATCCAATGCAGTGAAAGCCTGCAGGCAGAAGGATTCTATTTTCATAAAGGCACTAAGAAAGGAAGATGAAGTTATAATCGAGATAAAAGATACCGGAATAGGAATCTCAAAGGAAAACCTTTCAAAAATTTTTAATCCCTTCTTTACCGCTTTTGGTGAAGGTACGGGGTTGGGGCTATGCGTGGTTCAGGCTCTGGTAAATCAAAATCACGGTAAATTAAAAGTAGAAAGTGAAGAAAACAAGGGTACATCAGTATATATATCATTTCCTTGTGCGATATCGCACGATATGAGCGGAAACTAACAAAAATATAATAATATATTTTTTTATTAAAGCCCTATTATTGCTAAAACGGGCTTTTTTATTTTTTGGAATGATATTTGCAAATTTATAAATTTAAAACACTATATTATTCGGGAGGTGAAAAAGGCTAATTTATCCCTTTGGGAAATCCCTAAAAAACATTAATAAAAAAAAGGGAGGTAAATGGAGTGGAAAAGAAGACATTATGGGAAAGGTTAAAAAACATCGGACCCGGAGCGATAGTGGTTGCTGCATTTATAGGACCGGGAACCGTTACCACATGCACCCTTGCAGGCGTAACCTACAAGTATACCCTTTTGTGGGCAATGCTTTTTGCTACCATAGCGACAATAATTCTCCAGGAAATGTCTGCAAGAATAGGTATAGTATCCAATAGAGGTCTAGGAGATGCCATAAGGGAGGCTTTTGCCGAAAATCCGGGAGTAAAATACCTTGTTATTGCTCTGGTTATTGCCGCTTTAGGTATCGGCAACTCCGCTTTCCAGAGCGGGAATATCAGCGGTGCATCGATGGGCCTTGAAGTTATTTTGGGTGGCACCAGGAAAATGTGGGTTGCTATAATTGCGGTGGTTGCAAGCCTTCTTTTGTGGACGGGAAGTTACAGGCTTATTGAGAAGGTTTTGATCGGACTTGTAATTTTAATGAGCGTTGTTTTCGTGATCACTTCAATCGTTATCTCCCCCAATTGGTCGGAGGTAATGGCGGGGCTTTTCATACCGAAAATACCGGCGGGTGCCCTTGTCGTTACCTTGGGTCTTATAGGTACGACGGTTGTACCTTATAACCTTTATCTGCACTCGTCAGCTGCTGCTGAAAGATGGGGCAAAGAAAAGGATAAAAAAGAAGCCATTTCGGATTCAAGGTTAGACTCAATACTTTCAATAGGTTTGGGTGGAATCATATCAATAGCAATCATAATCACCTCCGCATCTATGTTCGGTCAGGGCGTTACCATAAAATCCGCTGCCGATATGGCACGCCAATTGGAACCCTTACTTGGACCATGGGCAAAATGGTTCTTTGCTTTGGGATTGTTCGGTGCGGGCATTTCCTCGGCTATTACCGCACCAATGGCAGCGGCTTTTGCTATTACTGGAGTGTTGGGCCTCGGAAGGGACCTCAAAAATTCTACATTTAGATTAATATGGTTAATCGTAATGCTCGTAGGTGCCTGTGTGGCATTCATGGGAGCAAATCCGGTACAGATAATAGTTTTTGCTCAAGCAATAAACGGTGTACTACTTCCCATTTCCGCGGTACTACTGCTGGTGGTTATGAACAAAAAGAATATAATGAACGAATATGTAAACAACGCCACATCAAATATTTTGGGGTATTTTATAGTTGTATTTACAATAATTTTAGGTATAAGGATGATACTCAAGGCATTGAAGATAATATAATTTTTTCATTTAAGGCAGGTCGGGAAAAAAGACCTGCTTTTTTTATTTTAGGAGAATATTTATAATAAAGTAGTATAGAGATTATTTTTAGCAAGAAAATAAAATAACACTAAAAAGGAATATCCACTAAAAAAGTAAAT